>NZ_JZWY01001018.1:0-4992 GCF_000966955.1 Streptomyces sp. NRRL S-495 | reverse complement strand
GTCCGCAGCAGGACGCGGTGCTCCTCGGCGGTGAACCCCGGCAGGCGCGCGGCCAGCGTCCCGAGGTCCCCGAGCAGGGCGTCCACCACCTCGCCGGGCGTGAGGTGCGGCCACAGCTCCTCGACCGTGCGCTCGACCAGGTCGTCGTCGAGCAGGGCGGCCCGCATCGCGTCGGCGTCGAACTCCGCGCCGCCGGCCGCCGGATCGGCCACGATGCCCAGGTTGCGCAGGTCCGCCGCCGTGGCCCGGTCGAGGTCGAGGCCGGTCAGCTCGGCCACCTCGGCGTCGATCCGCTCCAGCGTCTCGGCCGCCTCGCGGGCCAGGTCCCTGGTCACCGCGTCGACCAGCATCTCCTTGAACAGCCCACGGGCCCGGTGGTGCGGGAGACCGCCCATCAGTGCGGCGTCACGAGTCAGGGCGACCTCCGCCTCGCCCAGACGGACGTCGTCCTGTCCGACCCGCACGGCGAACTCCCCGCCGGGTGCCTGCCGTTCGCGCACCGTCGCCGCCAGCGCCGCGACGAGCGCCCCGTCGCCCTTGAGTCTGGCCGCCTCCGGCCGCTCGACGGCGGCACCGGGCGCCGCCCCGTCCGTCCCGTGCTCCTGGTCCGCTCCGTTCCCCCAGCCCGGTGAGGCCAGTTCGGCGCAGGTCGCGAGGACGACCTCGCTCTCGCCGAGCGAGGGCAGCACCTGCGAAATGTAGTCCAGGAAGCGGGCGTTGGGCCCCAGCACCAGCACGCCGCGCTCGGCGGCCTTCGGGAAGGCGTAGAGCACATAGGCGGCGCGGTGCAGCGCGACCACCGTCTTCCCGGTGCCGGGACCGCCCTGGACCACGGTGACGCCGCGGTGCTGGGAGCGCACGATCGCGTCCTGCTCGGTCTGCAGGGTGGCCACCGCGGTGCCCATCCGACCGGTGCGGCGGGCCTGGAGCGCGGCCGCGAGCGGGCCGTCGCCGACCACGTCCTCCGCGGTGGGCTCGGAGCCGTCGAGCAGTTCGTCGCTCACCCCGACCACGGTGCGCTCCGTCAGTCGCAGGTGGCGGCGCCGGCGCAGGCCCATCGGGTGCACGGGCGTCGCCTCGTAGAACGCGCGGGCGGCGTCGGCCCGCCAGTCGACCAGGGCGGGCAGCTCGTCCTCGTCGCGCTGGAGGCTCAGCCGGCCGATCCGCAGCGCCGTGCCGTCGACCAGGTCGATCCGGCCGAACACCAGGCCGCCCTCGGCCCCTTCGAGCCGCCGCACCTCCCGGGCCAGCTGTTCGGCGGCCAGGTCCCTCTCGTACGCCTCGGTGGCGCCGTCCGCCTGTTCGGCGAGTGTCCCGACGAGCCGGGCCCGGGTGTCGGCGAGCCGCTCGTCGAACAGCGCGACGACGGCGGCCACCTCCGCCCGCTCCAGCTCCACTTGGTGTACCACGTTGTCCTCGACCTGCGGCAAGGCAGCGCTCCTCTCGGGTTCGGCCTGTCACTATGCGAGGACGCGCGGGGAATGTAAATGTTGACGTTCCGGCCCGAATCGTGTCCACGGACCGCCGCCGGGCCCGCCGATCCGACGTCGCGTCACCTCTCCCGGGGCTCAACGGGCTTCCCGCCGACTGCCGGTGCGGTGCCGGGGCGAGTGCCGGTGCGGGGTCCGGGGCGCGGGGTACGGGCTCGGAACCCCGACCGGACGCCGGCCGGGCGACGGGCCGAGGAGCGGCACCGGCGCCGGCCCGCCGTCCGGTCGGGGGCGTTCGCGGGAGGCCGCGGCTCAGGACTCCTTGACCACCACGGTCTTCGCCGCCTTGTCGTGCAGGGCCTGCTGGAGCGGCTTGTCCCACAGCGGCCACAGGACGTTGACGAGCGCGAAGAGGGAGCCGATGCAGTAGACCGCGTTGGGCAGCGTGTACACGGCCGCGCGGACCAGCAGCGAGTTCTCGGCGGGCTTCCCGCCGTGACCGAGGTCCACGACCCGCAGCTTCATCACCTTCTTGCCGACCGTCTGGCCACCCTGGGTGAGCAGCATCGCCGCCTCGTAGCCGAAGGAGAGCAGGCCCGCCACGAGGTAGTAGAGGATCGAGGCGCCGAGGACGACGAAGACCAGCAGGGTCGGGACGAGGAGCACGGCGACGTCGATCAGCCGGGCGACCAGCCGCTCCCCGATCGGCGCGAGCTGACGGGACCCGGGTACCGGGGCGCCGCCGTAGCCGCCGGGCTGGCCGAGCCAGTGCGGCAGGCCGGCCTGCGGCTGCTGGCCGTAGGGCTGCTGCGGGGGAACGCCGTAGCCGGGCTGCCCGTACGGGGCCTCCTGCTTGTACGCCTGCTGGTCGTACGGAGCCTGCTGTCCGTAGGGCGGCTGCTGTCCGGACGGGGGCTGCTGTCCGTAGGGGTTCTGCTGTCCGTAGGGATTGGACGCGTCGTACGGATTCTCGTTCTGGCCGTACCCGGTGGGGCCGTTGGTGCTCATCCTGGCTGGTTCCCTGCCTCGGAGGTGGTGGTACGGCTGTTCTACCGATCATCCGACGGGTGCGGGAAGGCGGACGGGCAAGTCGTTACCGATCAGGGGCGACCTTGTCGCCGAGCCGGGCACCGAGGAGTCCTGTTATGTTCGGATTGCCGGAATCAGCCTGCGCCGTCCGAACGGGCGGCTCGACCAGGGAGGCCGGAATGACCGGTGCACCCGAACCCATCAGCGACGCCGGCCGTACCGCGCTGGAGCGGGACCTGGCCGACTTGCGCACGGAACGCGACGCCGTCGCCGCCACGCTGCGGGGCGGCGAGGAGGTCGGCGACCGGGCCGACCAGGCCGACGAACTGCAACGGGCCGACATCCTCGACCGGTTGGACGACCGGATCACCGTGATCGAGGGCCGACTGCGCGAGGCGGCGGTCGCGGGTGCGCCGAGCACCGAGACGGTCGGCATCGGCAGCACGGTCACCCTCCGCTTCGCGGACGCCGCCGAGTTGACCGTCCGGATCGGCGAACTGGCCGAGGAACTGGACCCGGAGCTGGTGACCGACGACAGTCCGCTCGGCCAGGTCCTGCTCGGCCGCAGGGTCGGCGAGACCGTCGAGTACGACGCTCCCGGCGGTCGGACGAGCGCGGAGGTCCTGTCGATCGGCGGCGACGCCGGAGCGTGACGGCGGCTCCTCCTGCGACGGCGGGTCGGCGGGTCGAAGGGCCGGCCGGGTGGGCGTGCGGGCGGCGCGCGCTCCGGGGCGTACCGCGCGCGCCGGGCCGGGGACGTCCGCCAGGGCGCCCCGGTGTGCGCCCCGCCGCGCCGCTGTACGGGGTCGGGAGGGCGTGATGACATGGACGCGTCAAGCTCGTCGGTGGTCCCGCACGTGGGGGTGCGCGGCCCGGAGCCGACGGGCGAGAGGGAGGAAGCGCCCATGTCCGTTCGCACCCTGGCCGCCGGCACCGCCGCCGCGGCGTTGCTCGGCACAGCCCTCGTCGGCACGGTCGGCACCGCCGGCACCGCCTTCGCCACCGGGTGGGACACCCCGCCGCCGGACAAGATCGTCATCTCCGTCGCCACCGTGAACGGTTCCGGCTGCCCGGCCGGGACGGCAGCGGTCGCCGTGTCCCCGGACAACACCGCGTTCACCGTCACCTACAGCAACTACGTGGCGCAGGTCGGCCTCGGCTCCAAGCCGACGGACTTCCGCAAGAACTGTCAGCTCAACCTGAACGTGCACGTCCCGCAGGGCTTCACGTACGCCGTCGCCGCCGCCGACTACCGGGGCTTCGCCCACCTGGAGAAGGGCGCGACCGCCGTCCAGCGCGCCAACTACTACTTCCAGGGCTCGCCGCAGACCACCTACTCCAGCCACAGCTTCACCGGCGCGCTCGACGACAGCTGGCAGGCGACCGACACCGTCGCGGTCGAGGCCCTGGTCTGGGCGCCGTGCGGCGAACTGCGCAACTTCAACATCAACACCGAACTCCGGGTGGCCGCCGGCAGCTCGGACACGACCAGGACCACCAGCTTCATGACGATGGACTCCACCGACGGCAGCATCAACACCGTCTACCACTTCGCGTGGAAGCACTGCCCCCAGGGCTGACCGGGCAGTCGCCGCTGCCCCGGCCGGGCACTCCGGCCGGGGCGGCGGCGGTCGCAGTGCGGGGGCGCCTCAGGCCGGTTCGGGTGCGCCGTGGCGCGTGTCGGTGACTGGGCCGGTGACCGGGCTGATGGCCGTGCCGGTGACCGGGCCGGTGCTCGGACCGGCCGTCGGGCCCGGGGGAGCGGTGGCGCCGGTGCGCGCGGCGAGGGTGTGCAGCCGGTGTTCGGAGGCGCTGCCGGGCTCGGCGGTCCACACCACGATGTGCTGGTCCGGCGCCGTGGCACTGGTCAGGGTGTCCCAGTCCAGGGTGAGGTCACCGACCAGCGGGTGCCGGAACCGCTTGTTCCCGGAAGCGTGGACGGCGACCTCGCGGGCCTGCCACCAGCGCTGGAAGTCGACGTGGTCGGCCATCCGCGCGAGCAGGCGGTGCAGTCGCGGGTCGTCCGGTCGGCGGGCCGTGTGCATCCGCAGATGGGCCACGCAGGCGCGGGCGCCGTCCGCCCAGTCGCGGTAGCGGGACCGCAGCACGGGGTCGTTGAAGAGCAGCCACACGTAGTTGCGGTCCCGGACGGGGTGGCGGCCGAAGTCGGTGAGCAGTGCGGCGGCCGGCGGGTTCCAGGCGAGCACGTCCATGGTGCGGGTGAGGACGACGGCCGGTCCGGTGGCGAGCTGGGCGAGCAGTCGGCGGTTGTGCTCGGTGACCTCCGCCGTGGCGCGGGCCGGGGGTTCGGCCGGCGGCCGTCCGGCCAGGCCGAGCAGATAGGCCCGTTGGTCGGGGGAGAGGCGCAGGGCCCGGGCGAGGGCCTCCAGCACGGGGGTGGAGGCGGGCATCCGGCCCTGCTCGATGCGGGTGTAGTAGTCGGTGCTGATCGAGGCCAGCCGCGCGGCGCAGCCCCGCGACCCGCCTCGGCGCGCCGTCGGACGCCAGCCCGACCTGCTGGGGGGTCAGCTCG
>NZ_JZWY01001017.1:0-5115 GCF_000966955.1 Streptomyces sp. NRRL S-495 | reverse complement strand
GCCCGGCGGGTGCGGAGGAACGCGCCGAGTTCCTTCGGGCGGCCGCCTGAGGTGCTCATGCCCCCAGTGTGGCAGTGGCGGCCGTTGGTGGGGGCGGGATCGGCAGCGGTCAGCGTGCCCGCGCACCGGCGCCTGCGGCAAGTTCGCTGGGAGGGAGAGTTTTCTCCCCCGCTGAAATCCGCGTGTGACGGAAGTGTCCCCTTTTCGGCGGCCGGGCGGCGTGCGAGCGTCGTGGCGCGACCGGCGGCGGGTGTGAACGACGGCGGTGCGAACGGCGGAGTTCCTTCGGCACGCCCCACTGGAGAACATGATCATGGAGTTCGCCCAGCCCGCGGCCACCGGCAGGGCCCCGGCCGAGTGGTTCACCGGCGAGGTGTGGTGGGACGTGGTCCACTCCGGCGGGGCGCCGTCCCGGAAAGGCGCCGGCCTGGTCCGCTTCGCACCCGGGGCACGCACCCACTGGCACTCCCACGCGCTGGGACAGAGCCTGCACGTGGTCTCCGGGACCGCCCTGATCGGCACCCGCGCCGGCGTGGTCCTCGCGGCCCGGCCGGGCGAGCTGGTGGTCTGCCCGCCGGGGGAGGAGCACTGGCACGGCGCGGCGCCGGACGGCGCCATGGAACACCTGGCCACCTGGGAGGGCACCGAGGACGGCAGCCCTGGGACGACCTGGCTGGAGCCGGTCACCGAGGAGCAGTACGCCCTCGCCCGCGGCACGGGCGCCTGAGCCCCGCGCGCCGGCGCTCCGCTCAGTCCGCGAGCCGGCCCCCTCGGCCCGCTCAGCCCGCGAGCTGGCCCGGTCGGCCCGGGACCCACAGCGGCACCGGGGCGGTGGGCGCCATGTGCCGGGCGGCGTGCTCGTCGAGGACGGCCAGCGCCCGGTCCCGGACCCCGTCACGGCCAGCGCCCGGTCCCGGTCGCCGTCACTGAGCTCCGCCAGCGTCGCGGCCGCCGAGCGGGCGCAGGCCAGGACGAGCGCGAGCATGTCCTGGCGCCGGCAGTGCTCGCGGACATAGGCCCGGCCGCGTTCGAGGATGCAGGCGCCCAGCGTCTCCCGCTCGGCCGCCGCGACCGGATCGGCACCGGCCATCGCCATCTTCACCCCGTACCAGACCAGGACGAGCGCGTCCGGCTCGGCCGGGTGCGACACCTCGGTGAGCCCTGCCCACTCCCGGGCCCCGGCCGACTCCCGCCCCAGCCGCTCCAGCGCCGCCGGACCGTCCCCGTCCTCACGCCGGAGCACCAGCTCGGCCGCCCGCAGCACCACCGCGCGCAGCACCGTCTCGGCCGGCACCCGCAGCCCCGGCGCGGCCGGGTCGGCGAACGCCAGCCAGGCGTCCGCGAACGAGGCGGCCCGCAGCTGCCCCAGCCACGGCGGTGCGCCCTCCACGAGCCCCAGCCGCTCCTCCACGGCCAGCCGGACCAGCCCCACGGCCACCAGATCCGCAGCCCCCGCGTCGGGCCCGAGCCCGAACAGTCCGTTCCGCATGGAACACCCCCCGTCCAACGGTCATCACCTTGTGTGCGCACATCCCACCACATTGAGACGGAAACGAACTTGGTCGCGCCTGTGATGAGACGCACGCCACGCCCCCCGCAGTCCGTCGGCGGTCGCCCGCATCACCCCCTTGACCTGCGGCTTTCCGTTGACGGGCCGACGCCGCCGACCGCCCGGACCGCCCCGAGGATCTTGACGCGGACCTGCGGACCGGGCCTCGGCGGTCCCGGCGGCCCCCGGCGACCCGCTCGCCCGGATCCCGGCCCCGGCCGGGTGCACCCGATCAGTCCGCCGCCGGTGCGTCGGGCACGCCGTCGTAGTGGACGACACAGCGCCCGAAGGCCTCCCGGTACTGCGCCAGCTGCTCGCGCAGAGCGGCCGCCGAGTGCGGGGCACGGCGCTCCAGGGCGGCCCAGCCGGTGAACCGGATTTCGGCGGGGAGGACGACCAGGCCGGTGACGGCGTCCCGGAAGGCGTTCCAGTTCCCGCCGTAGAACGACGGGAGACCGAGCTCCCGCTGCAAGGTGGCGTGCAGGTCCCGATCGTCGACGACGGCGCCGACGTCGATCAGCACCCGCCGGTCCGGGTCCGGGTCCGGATCCTCGGGGGCACCCCAGAAGGTGGGGAGCCACCAGCACAGGACGGACCGGTCCTCCGGCCACGGGCGGACGGAGCCGTCGGCCCGGTACTCCTCGAAGGCGTCCGTCGCAGGGTCGATCGGACGCCAGTCGGGATCGACGGGCTCGTCCGCCGCCGGCGGGCGGGCGTAGAACCGCCCGCGCTGGTCGCAGGCGCCGTACGCCACGACGTTCCGCTGTGCCTCGACCAGCGGGACGCTGTTGGCGCCCGGTGCGAACGGCCAGCGCAGCTGGACCGCGTCGTCCTCCCAGGTGCAGACCGGGCAGACGACGGAGGAGCCGGGCCAGCCCGCTTCGGCGTCGAGGACGAGGAGGCCGCAGCAGGGGCACGGGCGACGGGTGTCCACCGGGCCAGTCTTGCCCACCGGGCCACCGGGGGCGAACAAGTTCTGCCGCACCGGCGCTGGGCGGGTGCGGCCGCTCGGGCAGCGGTCCGGTCGGTTGCCCGGTTGCCCGGTCAGCCGCCGCCCATGCCGCCCTGGGCGGCGATCATGGTCAGGTGCAGCCCGGACACCGCGTGGGCCAGGCCGGGCGCGGTGGTGGCGAGGCGGTCGGTGAGGGCGGTGACGCGGTCGGCGTGGGCCTTCCGGTCGTGGCGGGTGAGCACCAGGCGCAGGTGCCCGTGGGCGGCCAGGGCGGCGAGCACCGCGTCCGCGAACGGCGCCTCGGCGGGCGGGGTGCTGCCGCGGACCAGCTCGGCCACCCGCACCTGGAGGTCCAGGGCCTCGCGCGGGTCGTCCATCGCCACCGGCCGCCGCGGCACGACCCGGCCGTGGGGGGCGCGGTCCGCGACGGTCAGCACGCCGAGCACCGCGAGCCGTTGCTCGACGGCCTCCAGGGTGTCCTCGCGGTCGCGCCGGATCCAGGCCTTCCAGCTGCGTGACGCGCTGCCCGCCTCGGCGAGCAGCGCGTCGAGGGCGCCGTCCCCGGTGGGGTCGGCGGCGACGACCCGGACGTGTCCCGCCCCGTCCTCGGCGACCGCGCCCCGGTGGGCGAGTTCGGCCAGGGCGGCGGCACGGACCAGGAAACCGGCACGGGTGCGGTCCTGCAAGGACTGGGACCGGGTGTCGAAGGCCAGCAGGTAGCCGGAGAGATGCAGGGCTCGGCTCATGCCTTCGACGATAAGGGTGGTGGCCCCCGCGATCCGTCACCCCGCGGTCGGAGTCGCCCTCCGTCGACAGGACTACTGGAAGACCGGCTGTGGGTGGCCGATTCCGGCGCGGTGAATATCGGGCAAGTACGAGGAATTACCGCATTCCTGGGAACGGACAGCCGAATCCCCGCCGAATCCCCGCGCGTATCAGGACAACTGTCCGCGAGGGATCAGAATCCGGGAGCCTCAAGGGCGTTCGCGCGTTGGAATGGCAGCAGCGGACCCTTTCACCCGAGCCTACCCCGGTAGCCGAAGGCAGAGAAAGAGATGCCATGGATGATTTCGACGGCGAAACCTCCAAACGCAACCCCGTCTTCTGTGCTCTCGTCAATGCCCCCCTCGACCTGGACCGCGACGACCTCGGGCACCCCGCCCACCCCGGCCTGTGGGAGCGGCTGGTCGGCGACCGCAGGCCGGTCGACCAGCGCGGACTCCACTGCCCGGACTGCCGGGTCGCCCGGGGTGCCCGGGCCTGGATGTACGTCTTCGAGCGGCAGGGCCTCCGGATTGCCGCGCACCACAATCCGCACCGCCGCCCGTCCGTCGGGAGCGACGTGTGCGAGGCGTACCGGGAGCGGTACGTCCGCGCGGCCGAGAGCGCCGGTCACACCGCCGAGGTGGGGGTGGTCGACGCGAACGGCAGGCGGCGGACCGATGTGCTCGTCACCGGCGCGGGCGGACAACGGTACGGGTTCGAACCACAGTTGTCGTACCTTTCCGCCGCGGCCGCCCGCAGCCGTGATGCCGCCGCCCGGGCCGACGGCATCACGGCGGTCTGGCACACGGTGGACCCGAGGTCGCCGCTGATCGACGCGGTCCACTGGACCAGGACGGACGACCTGCCCGCGGCCGCCGTGCGCGCGGAGCGCGACCTGCTGGTCCGCGGCGGCGTGCGGGCCCTCACCCTGGAGCTCTGCGACCGCATGCCGGCGCCGTGCCCCACGCGCAGGCAGGGCAGTTGCGGGCGCCGCCACGCGCGGTGGGGGCCCCGGCCCCGGCAGTTCGACGACCTCGTCCGCGACATCGCCGCCGGGAGCTGCGTCCCGCTCACCGTGAGGGCGGGTCGGGGCGTGCACCGCTTCTGGTCCTCGGTCGAGGACCGCGAGGCCTTTCTCGACAGCGGCGGCACGCTCGCGTCCGCCGAGGAGGCGGCCGCCGGTGCCGTCGACCGCGCGCCGGCGCCGCACCGCTCCACCGCCTCCGGTCCGCGCCCCCACCTCCGCCGGAACACCCGCTGCGTCGTCGACCGGGCCGACCGGGCCGAGCGGGCCGAGCGGTGGCACCGGAGGTTCGCGGCCCTGCCGGCCCGCGACAGCGGCGAGGCGATCTGGTTCCCCGAGCCGGCGGCGGCCCCCGCGCGGATCCCGCGCCCGGAGATCGCCCCGGTCCGACGCGAGGTCTGCTCGGCGGGCCACGGTCCCGCCTGCGGCCGGGGTGCCCGGCTCTACCCCGGGGGGTGGTTCTGCGAGGAGCACCGCCCCGGCGCGGCCCGCGCCTGAACCGCCGGGTCGACGCTTGAACTGCCGGGCCCGCGCCTGAGCCGCCGGGTCCGGCGCTACGGGGCCGGTCGGCGCCGGGCCCGACTGCCTTGCGGTGTGCGCAGACGGTCCGCGTAGAGTCGACCGAGGCACACCTCACCCACCGTCGGCCGCGCGTTTTCTTCACCGCGCCGGTCCGGGCGGCCCCGGCCGCCGGCCCTGTCGGCGCGGGGTGTGCCGGTCGAGCGGATCGGGACAGGGCGGGAACAGGGAGCGAGATGGTGAGGGGCAGGCAGGAGGCGAGGCGTCCGCACGGGGAACTGGTCGCGGACGTCCTGGCGGTGCTGT
>NZ_JZWY01001016.1:0-1220 GCF_000966955.1 Streptomyces sp. NRRL S-495 | reverse complement strand
CGCCCGCCTGCACGAGAAGGGGACGCTCGACCGGACGCGCCCGGGGCGTTCCTTCGCCTACGCGCCGGTGGCGGACGCCGCCGGTCTGGCCGCGGGCCGGATGCGCCGGGAGCTGGAGAAGGAACCGCAGCGGGATCTCGTCCTGAAGCGGTTCGTGTCCTCCTTGTCCGCGGGCGACGAGGACGTGCTGCGAAGCCTCCTGCTCGCCGCGGAGAGCGAACAGCTCCCCGGGGCGCAGGACCCGGCGGGGGTGGAGGAGGGATGACGGCGGTCCTGGTGGTGGTCGCCCTGGCCGTGCTCCTGCCCTGGGGTGCGGTGCCCGCGGCGTCCCGGCTCGCGCGGCTGCTCGCACCGCGTGAAGCCGCCCTGGCCCTCGCGGGCACGGCGGTCCTGCTGGCGGGCGGCACCGTCGCGGTGCTGGTCGCGCTCCTCCATGTGCCGTTCCTGGCGGGCCTCGAACAGCTGCCGCTCACCGGGGTGACCACGCACTGGCCGGCGGTGCTGCCGGTCGCGGGCGCCGCCGGGGCCCTGCTCGTCGTGCAGGTCGTCCGGCTGGTGCGGGCCGTGCGCCGCCACCGCGCCCTGCTGTCGCGGGCGTGGCAGCTGACTGCCGGGGCGACGGCGGAGGGCGATGTGCTCGTCGTGCCGGGAGCGGAGGCGGAAGCCTTCGCCCTGCCGCGCCACCGCGGGCGGGCCGGTCGGGTGGTCGTGACGGAGGGCATGCTCGAATCCCTGGGGGCGTCGGAGCGTGCGGTCCTGCTCGCGCACGAGCGGGCCCACCTCCACCGGCGCCACCACCTGTTCTCGGCGGCCGCCGACCTCGCCGCCGCCGTCCATCCGGCCCTCGCGCGGCTGCGGACCGGCCTGGAGTTCCATCTGGAGCGGTGGGCCGACGCCGGAGCGGTGTCCGACCGGAGGCTCGCCGCGACCGCCATCGCCCGTGCCGCACTGGCCGGAGCGACCGGGCCCGGGGGACACGGTGCCCGGCCCCTGTCCGTGAGCACGGGGCCGGTGCCCCTGAGGGTCCAGGCCCTGCTGGCGCCGGCGCCGGCCGGACCGGAGGGGCGGGGTCCCCGGCTGGCCGCCGCGGGTCTCGTCGCCGCGGTGGTGGCCTCGGCCGTGCTGGCGCTGGGCCTGGCGTACGGCCTGCACGAATACGTCGAGTACGCGGCGGAGACGCTCACCGGTCGGTGACCCTTGTGACGACATCGATGTAGACC
>NZ_JZWY01001015.1:0-1732 GCF_000966955.1 Streptomyces sp. NRRL S-495 | reverse complement strand
ATGTAGACCAATGCTCGGAAGCGCGGATATGGTGAGCCTCGGCTTACCGTCCCGGCCGCGGGACGTCGCACGCTCTCGACGATGGGGACACGGTTTGTACGACGGACGGAAGGGATCCTCGAGTCCGTTCGAGCAGACCGTCTACCTCCTCTCGGAGGCCGGCCGCGTCGTCGACCGCCTGCTCGCGGAGCGGCTCGAGCACCGCGGACTGACCCCGGCTCACCAGGCGCTGCTGTCGACCCTGGCCACCCTGGGGCCGCACGGCCGACGGGATCTCGCGGAACGGCTCGCGATTCCCGAGGCTGATGCGCACCGGGCGCTCGACGACCTGCTCTCCCGGGGCCTGCTGCAGTCGATGGTGGTCCACATCGGGGGGCGCCAGGAACTGCTGGCGATCACCGACCCGGGCCGGGCCGCGCTGGACCTGCTCCACTCCGACGCCTCCGCCGCGCAGGACGGCCTGCTGGCCTCGCTGACGAGGGGCCAGCGCGTCGAGCTCAACTCACTGCTCCGGCGCGTGTGCGCGGCCGCCGCCCGAGGGGCCGGCGGGCTGGGTGAGCCCTCGGACGACGAAAGCCGGACGCTGACGGCCGGACCCCGGTCCGCCTGAGCGGTCCGGGCCCCGAATCGCTTCCGAATGCCCTGGTCAAAGCCATGAAGGAGGTCGCCTGGGCGGGCGTGGTGCTGCTGGTCGCCGGCTACTTCCAGCTCGCCGCCCGCGTCGCCCGCTCCGGCAAGGGGATGCCCTTCGGCGACGCCCTGGCCCCCGAGCGGATCTGGCACTTCCTCCGTGCCCCCGCCGCCAAGGGCGCCTGGGTCGCCCAGGGCACCGTCTACCTCGTGCAGAACGTCGTCCTCCTCGCCACCGCGGTCGTGATGATCGCCCTGTTCGTCCCGGCCGTTCGCCGGCACACCGACCGCGTCGTGCTCGCCGCGCTGCCGGCGGCGCTCGCCGTCACCCTGGTCGCCGCCGTGCCCGCGATCACCCCGACCACCTTCGACCGCTGGCTCGACCTCGTCCTCGACCAGGTCCACATCGTCTCCGGCACGGTCTGGCTCGGCGGACTGGCGCTGCTGGTCGCCCTGGCCGCTGCCCGTGGCCGCCTCGGCGCCGGCGCCGGGCTGCTCTGGGCCCAGCTGTGGCAGCGCTTCGGCCTCGTCGCGATGGTCTGCGTCGGTGCGGTCACCGTCTCCGGCCTGTGGCTGAGCTGGAAGCACGTCGGCAGCATCCCGCAGCTGTGGACCACCGGCTACGGCATCGCGCTGCTGGTCAAGATCCTGCTCGTGGCCGGGCTGGTGACCGCCGGCGCCTTCAACCAGTTCTGGCTGATGCCCCGGATCACCCGGGCCCGCCTCGCCGACGACACCGCCACGCTGCGCGAGCTGACCCTCGGCCACTTCCCCAAGGTCGTGTGGGGAGAGGTCGCGCTGGGCCTCGCCGTCCTGCTGGTACTGCCCTTCCTCGCCGGCTCGGCCCGCACCGAGGCCGGCAGCCCCAAGGCGGTCTTCTCCGGCAGCATCCTCGCCGCCGGCGCCGCGCTGGTGGTCGCCCTCGCGGTCTCCCTGTACGCGACGTCCAAGGTCTCCGACCTCCTCGCCTGCCGTCCGCTCCCCGCCGCGGCGGTCTGACGGCCCGACCGCGTCCGGCGGCCCGCCGCCCGCTGACGGCGGAGTCGCTCGGCAGGGTCGTTCGGCAGGACCGCAAACCCCCGGCCCGGCCACCTCACGGAGG
>NZ_JZWY01001023.1:0-6997 GCF_000966955.1 Streptomyces sp. NRRL S-495 | reverse complement strand
AGCCGGTGGGTGCCGGACAGCACCGGCGCCGAACCGCCGTCGCGCCGCCGCCGGGTGTACGGCGCGGCCGTGGACCAACTGTGCTCGAAGACCCGGGTGAAGAGCTGGGCGAGCAGTCCGCCGTCGATCACCACACTGCGGCGCAGCCCCTCGACCTGCGACCGGGTGACCACCTTCTCCCGGTCGACGATGACCAGCCGCAGCGGCAGCGACTCCGCCGTCCGGATCTCCGCGCCGGCCTCCTGGAGCGCGTTCACGTACTCGACGACCGCCGGGCTCCCCAGCGCGGAGGCCGGCGCCACCAGCCGGTAGTGGACGCCCCGGCGCAGCAGCTCGACGTCCTCGCGGATGCACGGGTGCAGCGCTTCCCGCTCGGTGGTGGTGGGCAGCATCACCGCCACCTCCGACCGGCTGGACGCATGCAACTCTCCCAACCGGTGCACCAGTTGATCCCGTGACTCGACCACCTCGACCGCCGGACCCTCCCCCGCGGGGGCCGGAGTGGCGAGGAAGCCGTCGGTGAGGTCGGAGATCAGGTCCTGGGCGCGGGCGACCTCGGCCAGCCGCTCCTGCTGATCGGCGACCAAACGTCTCAGTACGCTCTGCGGCGTGGCCGGCGGCGCTCCCCGGTCCCGGTCGAGGAGGCCGTGGCCGGCCAGCCAGCCGACGGCCTCCCCGACCTCCTCGGTCCCGGCACCGAGGTCCCGGGCGACGGCCCGGGCGAGGTCCTCCGGGCCTCCGCCGACGCCCTCGGTGCGAAGAAGTGAGAGGTAGACACGGTACGCAAAGCGCGGGTCGATCCCGATCGCCGCCGTCATCGCCTTGAACTCCAGCCGTAGGTCCGGATCGTGAGCAGCAAGGTGGTCCCGAGCCCTCAGTGCCTGTGGCTCGGCTGGCGAGACTACTTGAAGTAATTGACCGGTCAAGGGCGCCCGGGTTGAACACCTGGGTCACGTCGCCGGACCCGCCTTCCGTGGCGGACGGTGCCCGGGCCCTTACACTGGCGGCCCGCCGCGGCATCGGCGGCCGCCCCGCCAGCCCCCTTCCCGAGGAGCCCGCCGGTGCACTCCTGGCTGTCCGAACGCCGCCGCGCGGCCGTGAGCCTGCTGGTCGCCGCCGTCGCGGCGGCCGTGCTCGTGCTGCTGCTCGCGCTCCACGAGGGCCCGGCGTTGCTCTCCGGGGCGGATGTCGCCGTCCTGGTGCTGTTCGCCTATCTGTCGGCCTATCTGACCGCCACCCTGGTGGCCTTCACCGGTGCCTCGCCGGAGCGGATCCGGGACTGGGCGCGGCGCTCCGAGCGCGGCACTGTCCTGCAGCGCTACCTGCTCGGCAGCGCCCCGGGGCCGGGGGTGTCGGTCTCCGTCGCGGCGGCCGCGCTGGTGGTGTCCCTGGTCTGGCGCCCCGGCCATCTGGGGTCGGCGCTCCTGGTCGGTGTCCGGGTGGCGATCGCGCTCGCGCTGGTCGTCGAGGCGTGGGTGTGCGTGCTCGTCTCGTTCGCCGTCGCCTTCCACGCCGACAACCTGGTGGAGGACGAACGGGCGCTGGAGTTCCCGGGCAGCGGAACCGCCACCGAGGGCGGGTCCGCCGTCTGGGCCGACTACATGTACTTCGCCGTGTCCGTCATGACGACCTTCGGCACCACCGACGTCAACGTGACCTCCCGGGAGATGCGGCGCACGGTCGCGGCCAACGCCGTCATCGCCTTCGTCTTCAACACGGTGACGGTGGCGAGCCTGGTGTCGGCCCTGGACCGGGGCTGAGCGGCGGCCCGGTGCCGAGGGACGGCCCCGCCCCGACACCGCCCGATGCTCCAACACGCTCACCCCCGTCGGAAGTCTCCCCGACGGCCGCCGGGGCGCACCAGTCCCCGGCGGCTCCTGGCGGGCACCGGTGCCCGGCCGGCCGTCAGCGCCCCCAATGGCTCCGGAGCCGGGCCAGGTACTGCCCGGGATCGGCGAAGGCGCGGTCCTGCGCGCCGTGCCGGTGGAGGTCGAGCCGGCCGTCCGGGTGCAGGCGGACGGTGGTGGTGGCGGCCCTGCGTGGCCCGTCGGGGTCGTCGGGGTCGTCGTCGGGGACGGGGGAGCGGAGGACGGGCACACCGGGCGGGAACATCGCGAGGGCCTCGGCCGACCCGGGCGCCGGGTCGTGGCCGGTCCGGTTGGCGCTGCTGACGTACAGCACCGGGAAGTCGTCCAGGAGGCCGGCCAGCGGCTGCCAGCGGGCGCCGAACAGCAGCGTCCAGCCGTTCTTGGTGGCCGGTGCCAGCCAGGGCGGCGCCTCCTCGGGGCGACGTACCGGCGCGAGCACGGTGAGGTGCTCCTCGGCGAGCAGCCGCCGGGCCAGCCGCAGCGCGTCCGGGCCGAGGTCGAGCCGCTCCGTCAGGGCGTCCAGGGTCCGCGGGTGGTGGGCCCAGAGCGCGACGGCCTGCTCCGCCGGGCGCTGCTTGGCGGTGTTGACGGCGTCGGGCCGGGTGGCGGCGACGACGCAGGTCAGCGGGGCGGGGTTGGGCAGCACCACGGCCCGCCCCCGGGCCAGGGCGGCGCGGACGGCCGCGAGCTCGGACAGTCGGCGGGCGGGGGGCGTCGGCGTCACGGGGTGTCCTCGGTGGTGGTGGCGGCGGCGGTGGTGCGGGCGAGGCCGTCCAGGTAGGCGGCGAACAGTTCGTCGTCGACGACGGCCCGGCCGGTGCGGAACGCCCGGCGCTTCACCCAGGCCGTGGCCGCGCGGGCCCCGGCGGCGTCCAGCCGGTGGCCGAGCCGCTCGGCGACCGCCGTGACGACCCGGGTGCTGGCCAACTGGGTGAGCACGATCCGGGGTTCGACCCCGAGCAGGGCCGTCGGGTCGTAGGGCTGGAACAGTCGGGGGTCGACGAAGGGTGTGCCGGTGGAGATGGTGGCGACCCCGGTGCCGACCACCGGGGTGGTCACCGTCAGCGGTACCCCGGTCTGCTCCGAGACCAGGGCGGCGATACGCGGCAGCCGGGTGAGGTCCGGTGCCCGCCACCACAGTTCGGCGGCGCGCCCGTCGGCACCGAGCAGGGCCGCTGCGCGCTCCGGGTCGTGGGCGAGCAGGAACAGCAGCTGCTCGGTGGCGACCAGGCCGGAGCGCTCGGCCAGGCCGAGCCACGAACTGGCCACCACCCGGGCGCCGTTGCGCACGGCCTGGACGGTGTTGGCGAGCCCGAGACCGAGGTCGTTGTGCAGGTGCGAGCCCAGTAACACCCCGGGACCGGCCGAGGCGGCCACCCGCTCGAACATCTCGGCTGTCTCGCCGGGGAGTTGGCGCCCGACGGTGTCGGCGAGGAGTACCGTGCCGGCCCCGGCGGCGGTGAACCCGCCCGCCGCTTCGGCCATCAGGCCGTGGTCGGCCCGGGAGGCGTCGGCCAGGCACAGGTCGATCGCGACGCCCTCGTCCAGGTCGCGCACCGTCTTCACCAGGTCGGTGCCGTGCGCGAGCGCCTCGCGGGCGCCCCGGTGCGTCATCACCCGGGCCATCGCCTCGGAGGCCGGGACGACCGCCAGCACCCGGGCGTGCGCGACGCCGCGCACCGAGGCGACCGCCTGCCGGACGTCGGCCTCGGTGCCCCGGCAGACGGCCGCGGCCGAAACCTGCCCCTCGGTCTCGACGGCGACCTGGCGCACCGCCTCGAACTCCTCGGCGCACACGGCGGGGAATCCGGCGGCGAACACCACGTGGCGCGGCCCGTCCGCGCCGAACACCGCGCCGTGCTCCCGGGCGAGCCGCACCCGGAAGCCGCCCGGCATCAAGGTCTTGGCCTGCGCGCCGTCGCGCGCCGACTCCTCCCACACCACCAGGCGTCCGGCCGCCGCCGACTCCCGCACGATGTCCCGCATCGGTGATCCCCTCTCGTCCGGACCGCACCCTGTGCCGGGCGCTCGTGGGGCGCGGACGGCGGCTCTTCGCACGCCTGCGCGCGCTCCCGGAAGCCATGGTCGACGCCCCATCAGGAGGGATGCAGCAGAACATCTGATGGAACGTCAAAGTTCCTGGTTCTCCTGCGAACTTCCATAAGACCCCTTTAAGATCCCCTTACCAACGGCGGCTTTCCGCCATACACGACTCTCATCCGAGGTCGGGGCGGCAGGCCCAACTCCACCATGAGAGCAGGGATGAGAACGACACGTGCACAGGAACCGGGCGCCGTACGCGGCCCGGAGCGACGGCGGCAGGGAGTGCCCGGCCGCCGGACCGTCGGCGGAGCGGTGGCGCTGGCCGTCGGCATCGGCGCGGTCTCGCTGGTGGCCGCGCCGGAGGCCTTCCCGCAGCCGGGCGACGGCACCGTGACGGTCCGCGTGGTGCGGGCCGTGGACACCACCGGGGTGTGGACGCCCGCACTGGAACCCGGGCTGGCCGGCGTCAAGGTGACCCTCACCGACGACGCCGGCGCGAGCATCGAGGGCACCACGGCGGCCGACGGCACGGTGACGCTGGCGCCGGCCGCGGCCAAGCCGACCGGCGGCAAGTACCGCGTCCAGGTGGTGAATCCGAAACCCGGCAAGCTCTACCCGGCCTTCGCCTCCCGGCAGGGCCTGACCGGCGCGCCCAACCAGCTGAGCAGTAACGAGGAGTTCGTCGACCTCTCGGGCGGCAGGAACGTCTCCTACACCACCGGGCTGTGGAGCCCCGGCGACTACTGCCAGAAGAACGCCCCGCTGGTCTCGGCCTGCCAGCCCACCACGCGTGAGGGCGGGACGCAGCGCACGCTGCTGTCCTTCCCGTACAGCGCGCGCGGCCAGGAGGGCGTGGACGTCAACGCCACCGACCTCGCCACCAACGCCGACACCGGCACCCTGTTCGGCATCGCCTGGAACCGGGCGGACCGCCGGCTGTTCTCCTCCGCCGTCGCCAAGCGCACCACGGACTACGGCCCCGGCGGCGCGGGCGCGATCTACGTGACCGACCCGGTCACGAAGACCACGAAGCTCTTCACCACCGTCCCGAACGCCGGCGCGACCGCCCACGGCGGCGGCACCGACGACGGCTTCCTGGCGGTGCCGGGCAAGGAGAGTCTCGGCGGCATCAAGGTCACCGACGACGGCAAGGACCTCTTCGTCGTCAATCTCAACGACCGCAAGCTCTACCGCTACGACGCCACCGGGCCCACGGCGGCCGCACCGAAGGCCAGTTACCCGATCCCCGACCCCGGTTGCCCGGCGGCCGTGGACTGGCGGCCGTTCGGCCTCGGCCTCCAGGACGGCACCGGCTACCTCGGCGGCGTCTGCTCCGGCGAGTCGACCGGCAAGGTCGCCGACCTGCGCGCGGTCGTGCTGCCGTTCGACCTCGGCACCGGCGCCTTCGCGGCGGCGGTGCTGAAGCAGCCGCTGGACTACCCGCGCGAGAGCACCGTCGGCGGCGGCCCCTGCGACGGGGCGGGCTGGTTCCCGTGGACCAACACCTATCCGACCTCGCAGAACGGCAACCCCTGCGGTGCCAGCACCATCGCCAACCCCGAACCGGAGTTGGGCGAGATCGCCTTCGAGACCGACGGCTCGATGCTGCTGTCCTTCCGGGACCGCTTCGGCGACCGCGCCCCGGCCGGCCCCACGCCGGGCTCCATCTCCGTCGTGATGTCGGGCGGTGACCTCAACAAGGCCTGCCCGGTCAACGGCAGCTACGTGATGGACACCAACAACGGCTGCGGGCTGTCCCCCCGGGGAATCCGCTTCTTCGACACCAGCTGGGGCGGCCACCGCAACACGGCCTTCGCCGGCATGGCCTTCTCCAAGGTCGAGAACACCATCGCGACCTCCGCCTTCGACCCCAACCACACCGCCTTCGGCTACGGCACCTCCTTCCTCCAGCGGAACGGCGAGCAGGACCCGAAGTTCGGCCTGCGGCTCAACCCGCCGGGGGCGGCGGCGCCGTTCGGCAAGGGCGCCTCGATGGGCGACCTCGAGGTGCTCTGCGACCAGGCCCCGCTCCAGATCGGCAACCGGGTCTGGTACGACCCCGAGCGCTCCGGCCTCCAACTGCCGGGCCAGCGCCCGGTTCCGGGGGCGACGGTCAACCTGTACGACGAGTCGGGGAAGCTCGTCGGCACCACGAAGACCACCGCGCGCGGCGAGTACTACTTCGACGACTCCAACGTCACCGGCGGCCTCAAGCCGCGCACCAAGTACACCGTCAAGCTCGACAACCCGGCCGACTACGCCAAGGACGGCCCCCTGTACCAGTGGGTGCCCACCACCGCGGACGTCGGCGACAACCACTTCATCGACTCCAAGGGCGTCGTTCCGGCGGGCGGGCAGTACGTCGAACGGGCCCTGACCACCGGCGGACCGGGCGAGAACGACCACACCTACGACTTCGGGTTCCGGCAGCAGGAGGGCGCGCTGCGCCTGGTCAAGCACGACCAGGACGGCAAGCCGCTGGCGGGCGCGAAGTTCCGGCTGTGGAAGGACACCAACGGCACCGACGGGCTGCAGAGCACCGGCGACAAGCCCGACACGGCGGTGGGCGACCCGTGCACGACCGGGGCCGACGGCATCTGCCAGGGCGCCGGCACGGTCGGGACGTACTACTGGCAGGAGACCAGCCCGCCGGACGGCTACTCCGCGCCGGAGGTGACGGTGTTCGGCCCGCTGAAGCTGACCGCCGACAACCTCACCGACGGGGTCTCGGTGACGGCCGTCAACAAGCTGATCCCGACGCCCACGCCCACGCCCACCCCGACACCCACGCCCACTCCGACCCCGACCCCGACGCCCACCCCGACGGCGACGCCCACCCCGACGGACACGCCGACCCCGGCGCCGACCGTGGTGACGCCGCCCGCGACCTGGCCGCCGGCACAGCCGGGCCCGGCCGCGCCGCAGCCCGCCCCGCCGGCCCCCGGATCGCACCTGCCCAGCACCGGTGCGAGCGAGGGCATCCCGGTGATGCTGGCCGGCGCGGGAACGCTGACGCTGCTCGGCGCGGCGCTCCTGCTGCTGTCCCGCCGACGCCGGGCGCGGCACCAGTAGTAGCGGTACAGCCC
>NZ_JZWY01001014.1:0-3459 GCF_000966955.1 Streptomyces sp. NRRL S-495 | reverse complement strand
GGCCCGGGGCGGTGCGGAGGACTGCCGGAGCGCAGCGGAGCGGGGAGGAAGAGGGGTGGGCGGCAGCGCGCGGTCGACGAGCCGTCAGGACGTGACGGCTGTCCCGGCCCGGGACGGGGCACCGAGGGAGGTCGCTCCGGGGGAGGACGGGGCCGGACGAGCGGCCCGCTGCCGGGTCAGCCGCGACACGCCGCGGACCACACCCGACCGAAGTCGATGTGGTCGCGGGTGACCAGGGGCTGCTCGGCGTACATGGCCTCAAGTTGAGCAGCGAACCTCGCACCCGTCAACCGTCCTCCATTACCGCTCTGTTGCGATCTCCTGTCGCCACGCGACACCTCCCGCGCCCCGGGCGCCCCGTCGCCGACGACCCTTGACACCCGCCGATCGCGCACGCGTACGATCGAAAGCGGAGTGCAGTGCCCCGCCGGACGCGTTGAGGGACGCGGGCCGGCCGCAACGGCCGTACGTGACCACGCCGTACCCCCGCCCCGTGCGCCCGCGCGCATCCCGCATCTCCACCCTCCCGCCTGGAGCCTCCGCATGGCCACCCCGCCGGACGTCCTGCCCGCCCCTCTCTCCCCGCCCGCCCCGGTGCCGACCCGCAAGGGCAGCGCCGCCACCGCCCTCGACGTCTCGGCCGCCACCGCCCGGATCGTCCCGCGCCGCCGCACCGGCCAGTGGGTCTCCGCCGCCGTCGCCCTGCTGCTGTTCGCCATGGCGGCCAACTCCCTGATCCACAACCGGGCGTTCCAGTGGGACGTGGTCGCCGAGTGGTTCACCGCCACCTCGGTGATGAACGGCCTCACCCTGACCCTCTGGCTGACCGCCGTCACCCTCGGCCTCGGCTTCGTGCTCGGCACCGTCCTCGCCACCATGCGGCTGTCCGCCAACCCGGTGCTGCGCACGCTCAGCTGGATCTACATCTGGATCTTCCGCTCCACCCCCGCCCTGGTGCAGCTGCTGCTGTTCTTCAACATCGGCGCGCTGTACCCGACCCTCGGCCTGGGCATCCCGTTCGGCCCGGAGTTCGTCACCGTCCGGACGGTGAACCTGTTCGGCCCGACCTTCACCGCGGTGGTCGGGCTGACCCTGCTGGAGGCCGCGTACGCCGCCGAGGTGGTGCGCGGCGGCATCCTCTCCGTCGACCGGGGCCAGTTGGAGGCCGCCGCCGCGCTCGGCCTCGGCCGGTGGCGGGTGCTGCGCCGGATCGTCGTCCCGCAGGCGATGCGCTCGATCGTGCCGACCGCCGGGAACATGCTGATCAGCGCCCTCAAGGGGACCAGCATCATCAGTGTGCTGGCCGTCTCCGACCTGCTCTACTCCGTCCAGTTGGTCTATCTGCAGTCCTACCAGGTCATCCCGATGCTGATGGTCGCCACCCTCTGGTACGTGGTGATCACCACCGTGCTCTCGGTCGGGCAGTTCTACGTCGAACGCCACTTCGCGAAGGGCGCCACCCGCGAGGGCCTGCCGCCCACGCCGCTGCACCGGGCCCGCGCCGCGTACCGGCGGCTGCGCGCCGTCGCCGGGGCGCCCGCGCCGGGGGAGGCCGTGCCGGAGAAGACCGTTCCGGGGAATGCCGCCACGGGCAAGGGCGCCACCGGGGAGGACGCCCGATGAGCGCCGTCCTGGTCGTCGTCGGCGCCGGGCCGCGCGGCACCGGGGTGCTGGAGCGGATCGCCGCCAACGCCCCCGAACTGCTGCCCGCCGACCGGCCGTTGCACATCCACCTGGTCGACCCGCACCCGCCCGGCGGCGGCCGGATCTGGCGCCACGAGCAGTCCCCGCTGCTGCGGATGAACTCGATGGCGGAGGACGTCACCATGTTCACCGACGAGCGCTCGACCCTCGACGGGCCGGTCCGCCCCGGCCCCTCGCTGGCCGAATGGGCCGCCCACCCCGAGGAGTTCGCCCCCTACCGGGAGATCGCCGACCCCGCGCTGCGGGCCGAGCTGGACACCCTCGCACCCACCGACTTCCCCACCCGGCGGGCCCAGAGCGCCTATCTGGACTGGGTGTTCCGGCGCGCCGTCGCCGACCTGCCGCCGCACATCACGGTCACCGTCCACCGGGACACCGCACGGCGGATCGAGGGCCCGGCGGACGGCCCGCAGCTGGTCCACCTCTCCGACCGGGTACTGACCGCCGACCACGTCGTCCTCACCCTCGGCCACCTCGAATCCCACCCCGACCCCCGCTACGACGCCGACGCCGCCTTCGCCGCCCGGCACGGCCGCTTCCACCTGCCGCCCGCCCACTCCGCCGACGTCGCCGCCGAGCTGGAGCGCATCGCCCCCGGCGAGCACACCGTGCTGCGCGGTTTCGGGCTCGCCTTCGTCGACCTGGTCTCGCTGCTCACCGAGGGCCGCGGCGGCCGCTTCGAGGAGGCGGCCGACGGCGGCCTGGTCTACCGGCCCTCGGGCCGCGAACCGGTCGTCCACGTCGGCTCGCGGCGCGGCGTCCCGTACCACTCCAAGACCGGCTACCGCCTGGTCGGACCGCCGCCGCCGTTCCCCCGGTACTTCGACGCCACCGCCGTCGACGCCCTGCTGGACCGGCCCGGCGCCCTCGAACTGCGCCGCGACGCCTGGCCGTTGATGGCCAAGGAGATCGCCTTCGGCCACTACCACGAGCTGTTCCACGCCCACCCCGAACGCACCGCCCTGCCCTGGGCGGAGTTCCTCGACGGCCTCGACGCGCACCCCTGGGCGTCCCCGGAGCTGGGCGCGCTGGTCGAACGCGCCGTCCCCGACCCGGCCGACCGGCTCGACCTCGAACGCCTCGACCACCCGCTGGCCGGCCTGGAACTCGGCTCCGCCGAGGAACTCCAGCGCTACCTGCGCCGCTACATCGCCGAGGACGCCGACCGGCGCGCCGACCCCGCCCACAGCGCCGACCTCGGCGCCTTCCTCGCCCTGCTCTCGCTCTTCGGCCAGCTGCCCCGGATCCTCGCCTCCGGCCGGCTCACCGCCCGGTCGGTGGGCGAGGAGGTCGACGAGTGGTTCTTCGGCTACTTCAGCTACCTGGCCTCCGGCCCGCCCGGCTTCCGGCTGCGGCAGCTGCTCGCGCTCTCCGAGGCCGGCGTGGTCCGCTTCCTCGGCGCGGGCGTCCGGGTCGAGCGGGACGAGCGCACCGGCAGCTGGCTGGCCTCCGGCGCCACCGTGCCCGGCCGCACCGTCACCGCCACCGCGCTGGTCGAGGCGTACCTGCCCAAGCACGTGCTGGACCGCACCCGGGACCCGCTGCTGCGCGAACTGCACCGGGAGGGGCGGATCGTCGAGGAGGTGGTCAGCGACCCGGAGCACACCCACCGCTCGGGGCTGCTCACCATCCGCCCCCGGGACGGCCTCGTCCTCGACCCGGCCCTCGGCGGGGAGCCGCACCCGCGGCGCACCGCGCTCGGCCCGCACACCAGCGTGCGGGCGGCGGCCGCGTTCGCCCGGCCGCGGACCGACT
>NZ_JZWY01001013.1:0-7282 GCF_000966955.1 Streptomyces sp. NRRL S-495 | reverse complement strand
GGGTGGGGGCGGCGGAGGCGGCGGCGGAGGCCGAGGTGGTGGCGGCGGTGTGAACGCTCCGGCGCGCGGGCCGCGTCACGGCCCGTAGATCTCCTCCACCAGGTCCTCGGCCGTGACGTGGTCCGGCGCGGCGAGGATCCACTCGCCGATCTGCTTGATCCCGGTGCCCCGTTCCAGCGCGTCCAGACAGGCGTCCGCCTCCCGCTCCGAGGCGAACTCCCAGGTCAGCACGCGGCGGATCAGCACCAGCGCCTCGGCCGGGTGCATCCGCGGCCGCTTGCCGGGCCTCGGCCGCCCGGCCGGGGCCGCCGCCAGCCGCTGCTGCTGGGCGGCCAGGTCCTGCCAGGCGCGAACGGTGACGGGGTGCTGCTCGCCGAGGACGCCGACGAGCTCCGGCAGCAGGGTGCGCAGCTGGAGCACCGCGCTTTCCGGGTCGCCCCGCTCGGCCGTGTACACCGCCAGGTCGTGCCGCGCCTGGAACACCCTCGGGTCGTGCGGACCCCAGGCGGCGTGCAGCTCCGGCAGCAGCTCGGCGAGCCGGCGCATCGCGCTGACCGTCTCGCCGCTCTCGCCGATGCACCGGAGCAGGTGGTAGCGGGCGGTGAGGGTGTCCGGGTCGGAGGGACCGAGGGCCAGCCGCAGGTCCTCGGCGACGGTGGACAGCAGCCGGATCGCGCCGTCCAGGTCGCCGGTCCGGCTCAGGAACCAGCCGAAGTCCCGCCAGGCGGCGAGGGTCTCGCGGTCCGCGGGGCCGAGCGCGGCCAGCGCCTCCTGGGCGACCGCGTGCAGCAGGGCGGCGGACTCCTCGGGCGTCGCCGCCCGGTGCGCGGCGCTCCGGCGCTCGCTCAGGGCGGCGCGGACGGTCGCGTGCGGCGTCGGCAGGGGCGCGGCGCCCTGCGGCGGTGTGGTGAGCGGGGGAACGGCGCCCGGGGGCAGCACCATCGGCGCGAACACGACGGGCGGCGGCAGCAGCGGCACCGGGCCGAACATCACGGGTGGCGGAAGCACCGGCATCGGCGGGACGAGCACCACCACCGGCCCGAACCCCGGCTGCTCCGCGGGCGCCTCGGCAGGCGCCTCCACCGCAGGCTCCCCCGGCCCCGCCGCCCCCTCCAGCTCCGCGAGCCGCCGCTCCACCGTCCGCGCGTCCGCCGGCCGGTGCTCCGGGTCCTTCGCCAGCAGTTCCGTGACCAGCCCGGCCAGTTCCACCGGCAGCCCGAACTCCGCCGGGTCCAGCGCCGGCGGCGGCGCGTTCAGGTGCTGGTACATCAGCACCGGCGTCGAGTCGCCACTGAACGGCCGTGCCCCGGTGCAGAGTTCCACCAGGACGCAGCCGAAGGCGTAGAGGTCCGCCCGGCCGTCCACCCGGCCGCCGGTCCAGCGTTCCGGCGCCATGTACGCGGGACTGCCGACGACCGTCCCGGTGGTGGTCAACCCACCCGCCCCGATGTCGAGTTGGGCGATGCCGAAGTCCAGCACCTTCACCGTGCCGGCCTCGGTGACCATGATGTTCTCGGGCTTGATGTCGCGGTGCACCATCCCCGCGTCGTGGGCGGCGGCCAGCGCCGAACAGATCTGCCGCCCCCAGCGCACGCTCTGCTCCGGACCGGGAGGGCCGTCCCGGAGCACCGAGGTCAGGGTGCGGCCGGTGATCAGCTCCATCACCAGGTACGTCACCCTGCGGCCGCCCAGCTCACCCTCGCCGAGGTCGTGCACGGTGACGATGTGCGGATGCGAGAGGTTGCCGGCCGCGCAGGCCTCGCGGACGAACCGGAGCGCGGCCTTCTGCTGGTCCTCGCCGTGGTGGTTGATGACCTTGACCGCCACCGGGCGCCGCATCCGGGAGTCGAAGGCCCGCCACACCACGCCGAAGCCGCCCTGGCCCAGCCGCTCCACCAGCTCGTACCGACCGTCGAGCACGTCGCCGACCATCACCCGCCCCACCCCCGCACTCGTGCCGCCTCCGCACTCTATCCACGGGACCGCCCGCTCCGGCCGTCCCTTCGCCCGCTCTTTCTCCCCCCTCCACTTCCCGCCCTCCACTTCCCGCCTTCGACCACATCTCCCCTGCCGCCCCCGAGTGCCCTGGTGGGAGGATGGCAACGGGCCCCGCGACGACGCGCAGGCCGCACGCAGAGCGAGGAGCGCAGTCATGGCCAAGCAGGCCCCGCAGAGCGATCCGGCGCAGGACGCCCCCCGGGTGTCCGCGCCCCAGCACGCGGCCGCCGGGCTGCCCGCGGTCGGCCACAGCCTGCGGATGGCCGCCGAGCAGATGGGTGCCCGCCGCACTCTCAGCACCCTGCTCAAGGTCAACCAGCCCGACGGCTTCGACTGCCCCGGCTGCGCCTGGCCCGAGCCCGGGAAGACGCACACCGCCGAGTTCTGCGAGAACGGCGCCAAGGCCGTCGCCGAGGAGGCCACCGAGCGCCGGATCCGCGCCGAGTTCTTCGCCGCGCACCCGGTCTCCGAACTCGCCGAGCGCTCCGGCTACTGGCTCGGCCAGCAGGGCCGGCTCACCGCGCCGATGTTCCTCGACGAGGGCGCCACCCACTACACCCCGATCTCCTGGGACGACGCCTTCGCGCTGATCGCCGAGGAGCTGCGGGCCCTGGACACCCCGGACGGCGCCGCGTTCTACACCTCGGGCCGGACCAGCAACGAGGCCGCGTTCGCCTACCAGCTGTTCGCCCGCCGGCTCGGCACCAACAACCTGCCGGACTGCTCCAACATGTGCCACGAGTCCTCCGGCTCGGCGCTCACCGAGACCCTCGGCGTCGGCAAGGGCAGCGTCAGCCTCAAGGACCTCTACCAGGCCGATCTGATCATCGTCGCGGGCCAGAACCCGGGCACCAACCACCCCCGGATGCTCTCCGCCCTGGAGCGGGCCAAGCGCGCCGGCGCCACCATCGTCAGCGTCAACCCGCTGCCCGAGGCCGGGCTGGAGCGGTTCAAGAACCCGCAGCAGGCGCGCGGCCTGGTCGGCCACGGCACCAAGCTGACCGACCTCTTCCTGCAGATCCGGCTCGGCGGCGACCTCGCCCTGTTCCGTGCCCTGAACCAGCTGATCCTGGAGAAGGACGCCGTCGACCACGCCTTCGTCGCCGAGCACGGCCACGGCTTCGAGGAGTTCGCCGCCGAGGCCCGGACCACCTCGCGCGAGGAGGTGCTCGCCGCCACCGGCCTGCCCTGGGAGCAGATCGAGGAGCTGGGCCGGATGGTCCTCGCCTCCGAGAAGGTCATCGTCTGCTGGGCGATGGGCCTCACCCAGCACAAGCACTCCGTGCCGACCATCCGCGAGGTGGTCAACTTCCTGCTGCTGCGCGGCAACGTGGGCCGCCCCGGCGCCGGCGTCTGCCCGGTGCGCGGCCACAGCAACGTCCAGGGCGACCGGACGATGGGCATCTTCGAGCGGCCCGCTCCCGCCTTCCTGGACGCCCTCGGCCGCGAGTTCTCCTTCGAGCCGCCGCGCGAGCACGGCCTGGACGCGGTCGACACCATCCGGGCCATGCGGGACGGCCGGATCGGCGTCTTCTTCGCCATGGGCGGCAACTTCGTCGCCGCCACCCCGGACACCGAGGTCACCGAGGCGGCGATGCGCCGCTGCCGGCTGACCGTGCACGTCTCCACCAAGCTCAACCGCTCGCACGTGATCACCGGCACCCGCGCGCTGATCCTGCCCACCCTCGGCCGCACCGACCGCGACGTCACCGCGCGCGGCGCCCAGTTCGTCAGCGTCGAGGACTCCATGGGCCAGGTCCACTCCTCGCGCGGCGGCCTGCGCCCGCCCGCCCCGGGTCTGCTCTCCGAGATCGCCATCGTCTGCCGCCTGGCCCGCGCCGCCCTCGGCCCGCAGGACACCGTGCCGTGGGAGGACTTCGCCGCCGACTACGACACCCTGCGCGACCGGATCGCCCGGGTCGTCCCCGGCTTCCAGGACTACAACGACAAGGTCCGCCGCCCGGGCGGCTTCACCCTCCCGCACGGCCCGCGCGACACCCGCACCTTCCCGACGGCGACCGGCAAGGCCAACTTCACGGTCAACCCGCTCACCGCGCCGGAGGTGCCGGAGGGCCGGCTGCTCCTGCAGACGCTGCGCTCGCACGACCAGTACAACACCACCATCTACGGCCTCGACGACCGCTACCGCGGCATCCAGGGCGGGCGGCGGGTGGTCCTCGTCAACCCGGCGGACGCGGACGAGTTCGGCCTGTCCGACGGGCAGTACGTGGACCTGGTGAGCGAGTGGAAGGACGGCGTGGAACGGCGCGCCCCGCACTTCCGCGTCGTCCACTACCCGGTGGCGCGGGGCGGGGCTGCGGCGTACTACCCCGAGACGAACGTCCTGGTGCCGCTGGATTCGACCGCCGACATCAGCAACACCCCGACATCGAAGGCCGTCGTGATCCGCTTCGAGCCCGACAGCGGCGCCGATGCCTGACCCCTCAGTGCTCCACCCGATGCCGGAGCAGCCCCGGGTGGTGCTGCTCCGGCCGCTGGTGACATCGCCACTGATCGAGGTCGGCGAGTTCACCTACTACGACGACCCGGACGACCCGACGGCGTTCGAGACCCGGAACGTGCTGTACCACTACGGCCCGGAGCGGCTGGTCATCGGCAAGTACTGCGCCCTGGGCACCGGTGTCAGGTTCATCATGAACGGCGCCAACCACCGGACGGACGGCCCGTCGACCTTCCCGTTCCCGATCATGGGCGGCTCCTGGGCTGCTTCTTTTGATCTGCTCACCGACCTCCCGAACCGGGGTGACACGGTCGTGGGCAACGACGTCTGGTTCGGCAACGGTGTGACGGTGATGCCCGGCGTCCGCATCGGCCACGGCGCGATCGTGGCGACGGGCTCGGTGGTCACGGCGGATGTCCCGGACTACGCCGTGGTCGGCGGCAACCCGGCCCGCGTGATCCGTACCCGGTACGAGGAGGACGACGTCACCCGCCTCCTGGCCGTGGCCTGGTGGGACTGGTCTGCGGAACACATCACCGCGCACGTGCGGACGATCATGTCCGGGACGGTGGAGGAGCTGGAGGCGGCGGCTCCGGAGTAGGAAGTCAGCGGGGCCGACTTCTCATTTCTGCCGCCCCACCCTGAACAGCTGCCCCTCGCTCGCTTCGAGCGAAGGGCAGCCGGTTCCGGACAGCGTCGCAGAGTGGGAAGTCGGCGATTCCGACTTTCCACTCCACCCTTGCCCCCCCGCCAGGAGAACAGCGGCCGGTGGAGAGCTGGCGCCTCGCTCGGGCCGAGCGAGGCGCCAGCGAGATCACGCATGGTGGTCGAGGTCGCCGACCTTGATGGCGTGGAGGAGGTCAACGAGGACGGCGGGAGCAGTTCGGATGACGACAGCGCCGTCGTCGGAGTCACGCAGTTCGACCAGCCCGCCCATCACACGAACCTCGACACACGCATTACTCGAACCCGAGTAGCTGGACTTCTGCCAATGATGACTGAGCACGCCACCCTTCCCCGTACTGATTGGAGGCCCCTCGCTCGGGTCGAGCGAGGGGCCTCCGGGGCCATGCGAGCCGGTCGAAGCCACCAGCCTTGATCGATTTGAGCAGGTAGCGGAAGGCCGCAGGATCCGCACCGATGGTCGTTCCGGGCTCATCGGACTCCCGGAGTTCCACCACCTCACCGCGAACACGGACCTCGACGCACTCGTTGTTCGCCGCACTGAAACTGGACTTCTGCCAGACGGAGCTGCTCACGCCTTCCCTTTCGTCCGAGGTGCCAATGCCCCTGGCCACAGCCGACAGCACTGGCCTCCCCGCTCGCTGTCTACCCACCCATGACACCCGGTGCAAGGACGCCGGAGGTGGGAAGTCGGCCGGTCCGACTTCCCACTCCGCCCTTGCCTCAGCTGTGAGGGACGGCGGCTTTGGGGTGGCTGGCCCCTCGCTCGGGTCGAGCGAGGGGCCAGCTGGATCAGGCGTGGTGGTCGAGATCGCCGGCCCTGATGGCATCGAGGAGGTTCATGAGAGTGGCGTGGTTCGCGCGGACTATGACGCCGGGGGCATCGGACTCGCGAAGCTCAACCGCCTCGACGCCGGCACGGACCTCGACGCACTCGTTGTTCGCCGCGCTGTAACTGGACTTCTGCCATATTGCATCAGGCATAGCTGGCCTCTATTTCCTTCTTGAGGGAACGGATGAAGTCGCGCGATCCGTCCTCGGAGAGCGCAGTGGAGTCCAGTCGGTCAAAGATGACCCGCTGCTTAGCCAGATCTGCCGGGGAGTCGAAGAAGAGCGTCCCCTGTGACACATCCATCTGAACAGTGTCCAGCTCGGGCACCAGCCCCTTGGCGAAGGTGAGGTTCTCACCGGACCCCGGGAAGGTGTCAAGTGCGAACGGCACCACCCGCACGGAGATCCCAGGCTGAGCGGAGTCCTCAATCAGAGCCTCAAGCTGCTGGGCGAGAACCTTCAAGCCTCCGAACTGCATACGCAGAGCCGCTTCATGGATGTACGTCCGCAATGGTGTCCCGCCGGAGCGGACGATCTGCTGCCTCTGGACCCGGAAGGCGGTCCTGATGTCGATCTCGGTTCGGGAGAGCGGCGGGTAGATCCGAGTGAAGACTGCAGAGGCATAGGTACCGGTCTGCAGAAGCCCCGGGATGTAGGTGGTGGTGCAGATGGCGATCTCCTGAGCATGCGCCTCAACCTCGGCCACTTCCAGGAAGTCCGTTGTGAGCACCTCGCGATAGCTCTCCCACCAGCCCTTTCCCCGTTCACCGATGATGCTGGCAAGCGCGTCGATCAGCGGCCGGTTGGCACAGTTGCAGGCTGCAGCGATGGTGTTCAGCCGCTCCGCGCTGATGCCGATCCGCCCGGATTCCATTTGCGTGACCTGGGCGGGGCTCATTCCGACGGCACGGCCGAGTTGGGATCCTCCGAGGCCTGCCTGCTCTCTCATCCTCCGCAACTCCGTTCCGAGCCTGCGTTGACGGATGGTCGGGTTCGGGCGTGGAGGCATGGCTTCCTTCCGGGGCGCGGTCGGGCCAAGTGTGCCGCGCCGTTCGGGCGACGGTCCACCGGAGTGCGATGTTCCAGCCGTCGTTACCCCTCACGGGTGAACATCTCGCGAGCGTAAAAAATAGATACCGCCGTGGGCTATGGTCTACCTCACAGCGATCCGACGGATCGTCAGTAACGCCTGTTCGCCCGGGCAGTAGGCGCCTGCTGCCCTTTTGCACCGCAGAGCAGCCGGGTCCGGGCCGGCCTCGTTCACGGTGGCGCATCCGTCGACGTTTCCTCCCTCCCTGCCCCTCCCCC
>NZ_JZWY01000138.1:0-678 GCF_000966955.1 Streptomyces sp. NRRL S-495 | reverse complement strand
CGGGATGCCGACCTCGGCGGCGACGGCCTCGGCGACGGCGCGGTTGTCGCCGGTGAGCAGGACCGGTCGCAGTCCGAGGGCGCGCAGTTCGGCCACGGCCCGGGCGCTGGTGGGCCTGACGGCGTCGGCGACCTCCAGCACGGCGCGGGCGGCGCCGTCCCAGCCGACCGCGACGGTGGTCCGTCCGGCGGCCTCGGCGGCCCGCTTGGCCTCGGCGAGGGGGGCGGGCAGTGGTTGGGCGTGCTCGGTGAGCAGGGCCTCGCGTCCGGCGACGACGGCGTGGCCGTCGACGACGCCCTGGACGCCGAGGCCGGGGACGTTCCGGAAGTCGTCGACGGCGGGCAGGGTGCCGAGGCGTTCGGCGGCCGCGGTGGCGACGGCGGCGGCGACGGGGTGTTCGGAGGCGTGCTCCAGGGCGCCGGCCAGGCGCAGGGCCTCGGTCTCGGTGGTGCCCTCGGCGGTGTGGACGGCGAGCAGGGTCATCCGGTCGGTGGTGACGGTGCCGGTCTTGTCGAGGACGACGGTGTCGACCCGGCGGGTGTTCTCCAGGACCTCGGGGCCCTTGATGAGGATGCCGAGCTGGGCGCCGCGGCCGGTGCCGACCATCAGGGCGGTCGGGGTGGCCAGGCCCAGGGCGCACGGGCAGGCGATGATCAGCACCGCCACGGCGGCGGTGAA
>NZ_JZWY01000137.1:0-324 GCF_000966955.1 Streptomyces sp. NRRL S-495 | reverse complement strand
GCCGATCAGGGTGCCGAGCGCGATCAGGATGACCACCGGCACGAAGACGGCGGAGATGCGGTCGGCGAGCCGCTGGGCGGCGGCCTTGCCGTTCTGGGCGTCCTCGACCAGCCGGGCCATCCGGGCGAGCCGGGTGTCCGCGCCGACCCGGGTGGCCTCCACCACCAGCCGGCCGCCGGCGTTCACGGTGGCGCCGGTGACGGTGTCGCCGACCGCCACCTCGACCGGCACGGACTCACCGGTCAGCATCGAGGCGTCCACGGCCGAGGCACCCTCCACCACCACGCCGTCGGTGGCGATCTTCTCCCCGGGACGGACCACGAA
>NZ_JZWY01000136.1:0-2369 GCF_000966955.1 Streptomyces sp. NRRL S-495 | reverse complement strand
CCGGGACGGACCACGAAGCGGGTGCCGACGGTGAGCCGGTCGACCGGCAGCCGGACCTCCCGGCCGCCCTGGAGGACGGCGACGTCCTTGGCGCCGAGGTCCAGCAGGGCGTGCAGCGCGGCCCCGGCGCGGCGCTTGGAGCGGGCCTCCAGGTAGCGGCCGAGCAGGATCAGCACGGTGACGGCGGAGGCCGTCTCCAGGTAGAGCATGGACGAGGCGTCGGTGTCGCCGACCGAGAGGGAGAACTCGTGCCGCATCCCGGGCATGCCGGCGTCGCCCCAGAAGAGCGCCCAGAAGGACCAGCCGAAGGCGGCCAGGGTGCCGAGCGAGACCAGGGTGTCCATGGTCGCGGCGCCGTGCTTGAGGTTGGTCCAGGCGGCGCGGTGGAACGGCAGGCCGCCGTACACCACGACGGGGCCGGTGAGGGCGAAGGCCAGCCACTGCCAGTTGGTGAACTGGAGGGCCGGGACCATCGACCAGAGGACCACCGGCAGGCTGAGCAACCCGCTGACGAGCAGCCGGTCGAGCAGGGGGTCGGTCGGCCCGGTGCCGGTGGCGGCCCCGGCGGGCGCCTCGGCCGGGGCGGCGGGCACGGGCGGGGGCGGGAGTTCGGCGGTGTAGCCGGTGTTCTCGACGGTGGCGATGAGGTCGGCCACGCTGACGTCGGGCCCGAAGTCGACTCTGGCCTTCTCGGTGGCGTAGTTGACGGTGGCCTCGACGCCGTCCATCCGGTTGAGCTTCTTCTCGATCCGGGCGGCGCAGGCGGCGCAGGTCATGCCGCCGATCGACAGTTCGACGCGCTCGCGGACGGCGGTCGGTCCCGCCGGGCCGGCTATGGCGCTCGTCGCGTCCGGGGAGGTGGAGCCCGGGGTGGAGGTGCTCATGTGCTGATCAGCTCCTTGAAAAGGACGCGGCGGAGGACGGGGAGACCGGGGCCTCCGCCGCGCGAGGGGGCTCTCTCTCAGGCGGAGCGGCCGACCAGCTCGTAGCCGGCCTCGTCGACGGCGGCGCGGACCAGCTCGTCGTCCAGCTGGTCGCTGGTGGAGACGGTGACGGTACCGGCCTTGGCGTCGGCGGAGACCTCCGTCACCCCGGCGAGGCCGGAGAGCTCCTTGCTCACCGAGTTCTCGCAGTGTCCGCAGCTCATGCCGGTCACGGTGTAGGTGATGGTGCTGGACATCGGGGCCTCCGAGGAGTTCGGTACGGGCGCGAGCGTACGCCCGGGCCCTGCTCTTGGGAACAGCATACCCCTAAGGGGTATTCCGTAAGAGTACGGAATTTGTGGTGTGGATCGCATTCCGGTTGCCGTTCGGGCGGGCCGGATCATGTTCCGAGAGCAGAGCGTAGGCGTCCGGACACGCTGTGCTCGAATCCGCGCCGTGGCGCGGGCGGATTCGGGGTGCGGCCCCGGAGCCTTCCAGGAAGTCGTTCGAGAGTCGTCCGGAGTTCCGGAGTTCCTCGGTCCAGTGGTCCCGATGTTCCAGGGGGTCCCGGTGGTTCTGGTCGTCCCGGTGGTCCTGGCGGTCCTAGTGGCCCTGGTGGTCCCGGCCGGCCGGTCCGGGGCGGCGGGCCTCAGGCCGGGGCGGAGGGGAGCTGGGCCGGGATCGGGGACCGCCGGTCGCCGCGGACCAGCAGGCGCAGCCAGTACAGTCCGCCGAGCGCGACCAGGACCAGCCCGGCCGTGTCGTACAGGGTGTAGAGGTGGACCTGCTCGGTGGTCGGGCTCGGCAGGCGGCCCAGCTCGAACAGGGCGCGCTGCCAGTCGGCGGAGGTGCTCCGGGCCACCAGCCAGACCGCGATTCCGCCCATCGAGTCCCAGAGCGCGTGCAGCAGCGAGACGCCGAGATAGGTCAGCAGGACCGGCGGGGTGAGGCGGAACCGGCCGCCGCGCCGCTCGCGGAACAGCACGCCGCCGAGCAGCGCCGTCCACAGGATGTGGCCGACCGGCGCCAGGACACCGCGCAGGATCTCGGTCTCCACCAGGTTGCGCAGCGAGAGCCCGTCGGTGGTGAGCACGGCGTTGAAGGCGTACCCGGCGCTCTCGAAGGCGGCGAAGCCGGCGCCGACCGTGGCGCCCAGCACCAGGCCGTACCGCAGGCCGCTCACCCGCAGCCGCCGGCTGACCAGGACCAGGGCGGTCAGCTTGGCCGCTTCCTCGATCAGGCCGACGCCGAGGTGCGTCCAGGCCGAGGGGGAGAGCAGGCAGGTCTCCAGGACGGAGGCGCCGAGTACGCCGATGAGGCCGCCGATGCCGAAGCAGCCGAGGATCCGGTCGGCGCCGAGGCCGGTGGCGTGGCGTTCGTACGCCCGGGTCGCCACCGTGACCGGGACGAGGAAGCTGCCGAGCAGGACGATCGTCGGCACCAGGC
>NZ_JZWY01000135.1:0-39362 GCF_000966955.1 Streptomyces sp. NRRL S-495 | reverse complement strand
GATCGTCGGCACCAGGTTGCTGTTGCCGGTGAGGAAGGTGACGGCGACGGTCGCGATCCACAGCAGCAGTCCGCCGAGGAGGATCCGGGGCCACTGGGCGGGGCGGGCCGAGGGGCGGACGGAGGGGGCGGAGAGGTGGGGGGTGTTGCGGTGTCCGGACACCGGTGAGGGCTCCCTTGTGTGATCCGCTTTCGTCGCACTGTATGACGAATCGGGTGCTTTGGTACCTTTTGGCACAGTCCGTGGAGTGACGGCGCCTGCGTCCGGGGGAGTGCCCGCGCCCGGGGTGCGCGGGTGGGCGGGTTGATCGTCCGTTATGTTCGATATGTGTTCCCGATCCGTCGAGCCCAGTCGCCGTCCGATCCGACCGGCGCCGGGCAGCCGCCGGCCCGGCGGCGCGGCGCGCTGCTCGCCGTCGACCTGCTCGACATCCCGTTCTGGCGCCGGGCCGCACCCGCCCTGCTCGCGATCCTGCTGGTCGGCCTGGCGGACCTCTACTCCGGCCGGGACCGCTACCTAGCCCCCCTGATGACCGTCGTCCCCAGCATCGCCGCGCTCACCCTGCGGCCGCTCGAACTGCTCGGCGTCTGCGGGCTCGGCCTGCTTGCCGTCTTCGGCCTCAGCCACTACGACGAGGTCGACACCATCAACGACGCCCGCTTCCTCTGGGGCGCGATGATCAGCTATCTGCTGCTCACCGTCTTCTCCGCCTGGGTCGCCAGGATCAGGATGCGCCGGGCCGCCGCCTTCGCCGCGGTCAGCTCCGTCGCGGAGGCCGCGCAGCGGGCCCTGCTGCGGCTGCCGGGCCCGGTCGTCGGGCCGCTGCGCCTCGCCGTCCGGTACGTCTCCGCCGCCGACGCCTCCAAGATCGGCGGGGACCTCTACTCCGTCCTGGAGACCCCGCACGGCACCCGGGTCGCGGTCGGCGACGTGCGCGGCAAGGGGCTCGGCGCGGTGCAGACCGCCGCCGTGGTGCTCGGCGCCTTCCGCGAGGCCGCGTACGACGAGGCCGGGCTGCCCGGGGTGGCCGCCAGGATCGAGGCCAGCGTGGAGCGGCACGTGCCGGACGGCGAGTTCACCACCGCGCTGTTCGCCGAGTTCCGCCGGCCCGGCGTGGTCGAGTTGCTCCAGTGCGGGCACGTCCCGCCGATCCGGGTCGACCAGGACGGCCTGGCGCACGTGCTGGACGCGCCCGACCCCTGGGTGCCGCTCGGCCTCGGCCGGTTGGCCTTCGGCGAGCCGAGCACCTGGGACCAGGCGTTCGGGATCGAGGACGTGCTGGTGCTGTGCACCGACGGCGTGGTCGAGGCCAGGCATCGGGACAACGGCGAGTTCTACCCGCTGGCGGAGCGGGTCGGGCCGCTGGTGCGCGGCGCGGCCCGCTCCGCCGCCGAGCTGGAGGCGGCCGTCGGCCGGGTCTACGCCGACCTGTTGGCGCACACCGGGGGCGAACTCCGGGACGACGCGCTGCTGCTGCTCGTCACCCGCACCGACCCGGACTGGACGGTGCAGCCCTAGGGCCCGTCTTCAGGCCGTCCGGGCGGCGGTGGTGTCGGCGAGGGCCCGGAAGAGCAGGGCGGTGGAGGCGGCGCCGGGGTCCTGGTGGCCGATGCTGCGCGGGCCGAGGTAGGAGGCGCGGCCCTTGCGGGCCTGGAGCGGCACGGTGTCCAGGGCGCCCCGTTCGGCGCCCCCGGCCGCCGCCGCGGCGGCCTCCGGCAGTCCGGCCCCGGCGGCCACCGCCTCGCGGTAGGCGTCCAGGGCGGGCGTCCAGGCGTCCACGATGGTCTTGTCCCCCGGCGCGGCCCGGCCGAGGTCCCGGACCGCCCGCAGCCCGGCGGCCAGTGCCTCGCCCAGCCCGGCCGCGTCGGCGGACGGCTGTCCGGGCGGCGGCAGTGCGGCGCCGATCGCGCGGAAGGCCTTGCCGTAGAGCGGGCCGGAGGCGCCGCCGACCTTGGAGATCAGGGTGCTGCCGGTCCTGGTCAGCAGTGCGCCGGGGCCGCCGTCCGGCGCGGGCGCGTCCGGGCCGGACGGGCCGTCCTGGCCGTCCGAGCCGTCCAGGGTGGCCAGGACGGCGGCGAAGCCGCGTCGCAGATTGCTGCCGTGGTCGCCGTCGCCGATCGCCGAGTCCAGCTCGGTGAGCCGCTCGTGCTCCCGCTCGACCGCCGCGGCGATCGCGCGGACCCAGTCCTCGGCGAGACGGGTGTCGACGTCCATGCGGATGGCTCCTTCGGGTCGTTCGGCCGGGGTGTCCTGGGGTGTCCTGGGGCGGGCGGTTCCGGGCGGTTCAGGCGCGCTTGAGGGCCGGGGTGTCCACCGGGGCGTCCCACAGTTCCAGCAGCTGCGCGTCGGCCTTGGTGAGGGTGAGCGAGAAGCCCGCCATGTCCAGGCTGGTCACATAGTTGCCGACCAGGCTGCGGGCCACCGTGATGCCGTGCTCGGCCAGCCGGGCGGCGACCTCGCCGAAGACGATGTACAGCTCCAGCAGCGGCGTCCCGCCCAGCCCGTTGACCAGGGCGATCACCTCGTCCCCGGCGGTCAGGTGGTGATCGGTGAGGATCGTCGACACCACCTCGGCAACCAGTTCGCGGGCCGGGCGGAGCTTCTCCCGGCGGCGGCCCGGCTCACCGTGGATGCCGACGCCGACCTCGATCTCGTCCTCGGCCAGCTCGAAGCCGGGCCGGCCCGCGGCCGGGACGGTCGCCCCGGTCAGCGCGATCGCGAACGAGCGGGAGGCCGCGTTCACCCGCTCGCCGACGGCGGCCACCGCGTCCAGCGGCGCGCCGCGCTCGGCCAGCGCGCCCGCGATCTTCTCCACCGCCACCGTCGCGCCGGTGCCGCGCCGGCCGGCCGTCCAGGTGGAGTCCTCGACCGCGACGTCGTCGTTGACCAGCACGGTGCGGACCTCGATGCCCCGCTCGGCGGCCAGCTCCGCGGCGAGCTCGAAGTTCATCACGTCGCCGGTGTAGTTCTTGACCACGAACACCACACCTGCGCCGGAGTCCACGGCCTCGGCGGCGGCCAGCACCTGGTCCGGGACGGGCGAGGTGAAGACCTCGCCGGGGCAGGCCGCGTCGAGCATGCCGGGGCCGACGAAGCCGCCGTGCAGCGGCTCGTGCCCGGACCCGCCGCCGGACACCAGGGCCACCTTGGGGGCAGGCGGGCGCACCGCCCGGGTGATCACCCGGTTGGCGAGGTCCACCGCCAGCTCCGGATGGGCGGCGGCCACTCCGGCCAGCGCGTCCTCCAGGACGGTCTCCGCGGTGTTGATGAGCTTCTTCACGGTTTACGCGCTCCCCTCGGCCGACGGTGCTGACCCGACGCTACGCCGGACGGGCGGCCGGCGTCCCGGATCCGGCCCGCCGCCGGCCGCCTCACTCGAATGGAGTAACTGCCGGACGCCCGACCGGCTCTAGGGTCGGGGCATGAGTGGACACGTGGGCATCGTCCTGGTCTCGCACAGCGCCGCGCTGGCCGGGGGGTTGAGGGAACTGCTGGGGGAGCTGGCCTCGGCGGAGGTGCGGGTGGTGGTGGCCGCCGGTACCGAGGACGGCGGGCTCGGCAGCAGCTACGAGCTGATCGCCCGGGCCGTGGCGGCGGCGGACTCCGGGGCGGGGGCCGTGGTGCTGCCGGACCTCGGGAGCTCGGTGCTGACGGCGCTGACCGTGCTGGAGGACCAGCCCCGCCCCGGGGTCGTGCTGGTCGACGCGCCGTTCGTGGAGGGCGCGGTCGCCGCCGCGGTGACCGCCTCGACCGGGGCCGCGCTGGCCGAGGTGGTCGCCGCCGCCGAGGAGGCGCGCGGCTTCCGCAAGCTGTGAGTGCCAGTGCCAGTGCCAGTGCCAATGCCGGTGGCGACGGCAGCGGCGACGGTGGCTACTTGGCGTCGGCGTAGCACTCCACCACGGCGGTGCTCAGCGGGAAGCGGACCGGGGTCTCGCCGAAGACCAGCCGGCGGGCCTCGTCCGCCGCCGCGTCGACCGCCGCCGCCACCTCGTCCGCCAGATTGGCCGGGGTGTGCACCATCACCTCGTCGTGCTGGAAGAACACCAGGTGCGGGCGGTCCGCCGCCGAGGCCACCGGGAGCTCGGCCAGCCGGCGGCGCAGCGCGGCCAGCAGCGCCAGCGCCCAGTCGGCGGCACTGGCCTGGATGACGAAGTTGCGGGTGAACCGGCCCCGGGAGCGGGCCCGGCGTCCGCCCTCCTCGCCGCCGGCCTCGCCCGCCTCGGTCAGGTCGAGGAAGTCGGCCGAGGCGGGCGGGCACGGACGGCCCAGCCGGGAGGCCACCACGCCGCCGTCCTCGCCGGTGCGGGCGGCCGCCTCGACGTAGCCCATCGCGGCCGGGTAGCGGGTGCGCAGGGTCGCCAGCAGCGGGCCGATGTCGCCGCTGGTCTGGCCGTACATGGCGCCGAGCAGGCCGAGCTTGGCCTTGTCGCGGTCGCCCTGGAAGGCGGAGGCGGCGAGCGCCTCGTACAGGTCGCCGCCGGCCGCGGTGCGGGCCAGCCCGGCGTCCTGGGAGAGCGCGGCGAGGACCCGCGGCTCCAGCTGGGCGGCGTCGGCGACGACCAGCAGCCGGCCCGGGTCGGCGACCACGGCGCGGCGCAGGATGCGCGGGATCTGCAGCGCGCCGCCGCCGCGGCTGGCCCAGCGGCCGGAGACCACGCCGCCGACCACGTACTCGGGGCGGAACCGGCCGTCGCGCACCCAGGCGTCCTGCCAGGCCCAGCCGTGCGCCACGTGGAGCCGGGACAGCTCCTTGTAGCGGATCAGCAGCCGGGCCGCCGGGTGGTCGATCCGTTTCAGCTCCCAGGAGCGGGTGGAGCCGAGCTGGATGCCGGCCTCGGCGAAGGCGCGCAGCACCTGGGCGTGCGAGTCGGGGTTGAAGGTGCGGCCGCCGAGCGCCTCCCGGAGCTCGGCCGCGAGCTCGGCGAGCACCCGCGGTTGCGCGCCGGCGACGGTCGGGCGGGGGCCGAGCAGCTCGGTGAGCAGCCGGTCGTGCACATCAGTCCGCCAGGGCAGGCCGTCATGGCCCATCTCGGCGGCGGACAGCGCGCCCGCCGACTCGGCGGCCAGCAGCAGCCGGTACCGGCCCCGGGCCTCCTGGTCCTCGATCGCCGCCAGCCGGCGCTGCTGCTCGGCGTGGACGGCGACCACGGCGGCCAGCGGGTCGGTGCCGGGCGGCAGCTGGAGCCGGTCGGGGGCGAACAGCGTGTCCTGGCCGTCGTCGGCCTCCGCGGAGCCGGGCTCGGGCAGGTCGGCGGGCACCGGCAGGCCGCGCAGCCGGGCCCAGGCGGCGCCCAGCGACCGCGGGGCGCCGAACCGGCCCTCGTGGGCGAGCAGCAGCGCCTCGACCAGCCGCAGGTCGTGGCAGCGGGCGAGCCGGCCGGGCAGCCGGGGGAGCAGCGGGTCGTAGCCGGACTCGGCGGCGGCCCACACCCAGCGCGGGTGCTCGGCGGCCTCCCGCCCGGCGACGGCGGCGGCGAGGTCGGGCACGGGGACGGGCGGCCCGAGCGGGGTGCCCGCCTCGTCGAGCGGCTGGAGCCGGCCGCCGGGGCCGTGCGGGTCGGGGGCGAGGGCGATCCTGGGTGCCACGGGCTCCTCCTCTCGTGCGGACGGGGACCGTCCGGGGGCGTACGGCCGGTCGGTGCCGACGGTAGCGGGAGGGTACGACAACCGGAGCCGCGCCGGTCGGCGGCCGGGCCGGGGGGCGCCCGCGTCCCGTGCGCGCCGGTGGCCGGGAGGAGGCGTAGGCAGCGCCGATGACACGGCGTAAGGTCGGCGGAATGACCGAGAACCCGTTCTTCAAGGCCAGCACCCTGGCCTACGAACTGCCGCCGTTCGCCGAGATCCGGCCGGAGCACTACCTGCCCGCCTTCGAGCGCGGGATGGCCGAGCAGCTGGCCGAGATCGCCGCGATCACCGCCGATCCGGCGCCGGCGACCGTTGAGAACACCCTGGTCGCGCTGGAGCGCTCGGGGACGCTGCTGCGCCGGGTCCGCGGGGTCTTCGACAACCACTCCTCCGCCGACACCACTCCCGAGGTCGACCGGATCGACGCGGAGATCAGCCCCCGGCTGGCCGCGCACCGGGACGCGATCCACCTGGACGCCGCGCTGTTCGCCCGGGTCGAGGAGCTGTACGCCCGCCGCGCCGGACTCGACCTGGACCCGGAGTCGCTGCGGCTGCTGGAGCGCCGGTACACCGCGTTCGTCCGGGCGGGGGCCCGGCTGGGTGCCGAGCAGCAGGCCCGGCTGCGCGGAATCAACGCCGAACTGGCGACCGCCGCCTCGGAGTTCCGCCAGAACGTGTCGGCCGACTCGAAGGCCCGCGCGCTGGTGCTGGACTCCGCCGAGCAGTTGGCCGGCCTCTCCCCGGACGCGATCGCGGCGGCCGCCGAGAACGGCCGCGCGCTCGGGCACGACGGCAGTTATGTGCTCAGCCTGAAGAACTTCTCCAACCAGACCGAGCTCGCCTCGCTCACCGACCGCTCGGTGCGCGAGCGGCTGCTCACCGCCTCGCTCGGCCGGGCCGCCGGGACCAACGGCCCGCTGGCGATCCGGATGTCCGCGTTGCGCGCCGAGCGGGCCCGTCTGCTCGGGTACGACACCCACGCCGCCTACGTGGTGGCCGACGAGACGGCCGGCACCGTGGAGGCGGTGGACGCGCTGCTCGCCCGGCTGGTGCCGCCGGCCGTGGCCAACGCCCGCCGGGAGGCCGCCGAGCTGGCCAAGGTCGCCGCCGCCGACGGCGTCGAGGAGATCGCCGCGCACGACTGGGCGTACTACTCGGAGCAGGTCCGGCAGTCCTCGTACCAGGTGGACGCGGCGGCGCTGCGCCCGTACTTCGAGCTGGAGCGGGTGCTGCGGGACGGCGTCTTCTTCGCCGCCGGCCTCGCCTACGGGGTGAGCTTCACCGAGCGTCCCGACCTGGTCGGCTACCACCCCGATGTGCGGGTCTTCGAGGTGTTCGACGCGGACGGCACCGCGCTCGGCCTGTTCCTCGGCGACTTCCACGCCCGGGCGTCCAAGCGCGGCGGTGCGTGGATGGACGAACTGGTCACCCAGTCCGGGCTGTTGGGCCAGCGGCCGGTGGTCTACAACAACCTGAACATCGCCAAGCCGGCGCCCGGTGAGCCGGTGCTGCTGTCCTGGGACGAGGTGCGGACGCTGTTCCACGAGTTCGGCCACGCGCTGCACGGGCTGTTCTCGGACGTGCGCTTCCCGTACTTCGCGGGCACCGCCGTGCCGCGGGACTTCGTGGAGTTCCCGTCCCAGGTCAACGAGATGTGGATGGTGTGGCCGGAGGTCCTGGCCAACTACGCCCGGCACCACGCGACCGGCGAGCCGCTGCCGGCCGAGCTGGTCGGGCGGATCGAGGCGGCGGAGTCCTTCGGGCAGGGCTTCCGGACCGTCGAGTACCTGGCGGCGGCGCTGCTGGACTGGGCCTGGCACACCCTGCCGGAGGGCCAGGAGGTGGCGGACGCCGAGGAGTTCGAGGCGGCGGCGCTGGCGAAGGCCGGGCTGGCGGTGGCGGCGGTCCCGCCGCGCTACCGGACCACGTACTTCGGGCACATCTTCGCGGGCGGGTACAGCGCGGGCTACTACGCGTACATCTGGTCGGAGGTCCTGGACGCCGACACGGTGGAGTGGTTCAAGGACGGCGGGCGGAGCGTGCGCGAGAGCGGCGAGGTGTTCCGGCGCGAGCTGCTGGCGCGCGGCGACAGCCGGGACGCGCTGGACTCCTTCCGCGCGGTGGTCGGGCGCGACCCGGAGACCGCCCCGCTGCTGGCCCGGCGCGGGCTGCTGTAGGGCCTGTCCCCGGTGCGGACGCCGGCCCGGCGGCGCGGTGCGCGCCGCCGGGCCGCCGGGTCGACGTGGGGTGGCGGCCGGGGTTCAGCGGGGTTCGAGGACGACGGTGACCGGCGTGCCAGGGCGGGCGTGCGGGAGCCGGATCCGGGCGCGGCCGGCCCGGTCGCCGCTCGGCTGCTCGACCTCGACCAGGGCGCCGGACGGCTGCGCGGTGACCCGTACGCCGGTCGGGAACGCGGCGGCCGGCAGGGCGAGTTCGGTGCTCCGGCCGGTGCCGTCGGCGTTCCAGCGGACGGTGTGCCGGGCGCCGTCGGAGGCGGTGCGGGCGCCCGTGCCGGCGGTCGCGACCGGGTACGGGCCGAAGGCCGGCTCCTCGCCCGAGGCGGGTCGGCCGGCCGGGTCGAGCGCGCAGTAGCCGCCGTTGCCCCGGCACCAGTACCACATCGTCCAGCCGCCCGCGAAGCCGTCCATCGCCTCGACCTGGCGGCGGACCAGCAGGGTGTTGCCGGGTGTGCGGGAGTTCGGCGGGCCCCACTCGCCGACCAGGACCGGCAGTCGGCGGTCGGTCGGGTAGGCGGTGATCGCGGCGGTGTAGCGCTCGACGAAGCCGCCGGCCGGGTCCCAGTCGGCGCCGGACTCGACGGCGGTGTCGTAGAAGTGCGGCGCGTAGCCGAGCCGGGGCGCGCCGGGGCGGGGGTCGGTGAAGCCGGGCAGCCGGGTGGGGACGCCCTGGCCGACCAGGACGGTCGGTTCGACGAACAGCCAGGCGCGGGTGTCGGCCCGGCGCACGGCGGCGATCAGCCGCCGGTACATGGCGGCCAGCCGGCCCTGTTCCAGCTCGGCGGCGGAGCGGGCGAGCACCTCCGGGTCGGCCGGGTCGCCGTCCACCGGGCCGAACGGCTCGTTGAACAGGTCGTAGCCCAGCAGCGAGCGGTGGCCGCGCAGTTCGCGGGCCAGCCGGGTGTAGAAGTCGGCCTGCCAGGCGCGCAGGTCGGCGTCGTCGTAGAGGTGCCGGAAGGCGGCCTGGACGCCGGGCTGGAAGTAACCGGCGAACCAGTCGTCGGGGTCGGCCTCGAACGGCAGGCCGTCGTCGCGGGTGGCCCAGGGCGGGATGCCCCGGTCCCCGCCGCCGAAGTACGGGCCGTAGACGTCCTGGTGGAGGTCGACCAGGACGAGCAGGCCGGAGCGGTCGGCCGCGTCCAGGAGCCGGTGCAGCCGCCGCAGTTCGGCCGGGTCGAGGCGGCCCCGGGTCGGCTCCAGCCTGGTCCAGGAGACCGGCAGGCGGACCAGGGTGAAGCCCTGGGCGGCGATCGACCCGAGGTCCTGCTCGGTGGCCTCGGCGTACTTGTCGAGGTTGAAGCCGCGCAGCTGGAGCCGGCGGCCGGCGGTGTCGGTGAGGTCGGTGCGGCCGTCCGGGGCGGTGGCGGTGCCGGTGGGGAACGCCGGTGCGCGGGACGGGGAATGGGCCCGGGCCGGAGCGGCGGGCAGGGCGAGGGCGGCGGCGATCAGGAGGGCAACGGCGGTGCGGGGCGGGCGCATCGGGACCTCCGGGGTGGGCGAGGGTGGGGCCCGATGATGCCTGCCGGGCCCGCGCCGCACAAGGGAGCGGTGCGGACCCGAAGTGGAACGCGGCTGCCGTAAAAGGCTGTTGGCGGCCGGTCAGTCGGTCAGTCGGTCGGACGGTCAGCCGGTGGGACGGTCCGAGGGCTCCGTCGTCGGGGCCGGGGTCGGGGCCGGTCCGGCGGGCAGGGCGGCGGTCGGCAGGTCGGCGGCGGCGGCGAGCCGCCCCCAGAGCAGGTCGGCGAGCGCCTGGACCATCCGGGTGCGCGAGCAGGGGCGGGACTCCAGCCACCAGTCGCCGGCCGCCAGCACCATGCCGGTGATCGCCCGGCCCCAGACCTCGGCGAGCAGTTCGCGGTCGGCGCCGAGGTCGACCTGCCCGGCGACGGCCCGGGTGATCTCCTCGGCGATCTGCCGGAGGGCGGGGGCGAGCGCGTTGCCCGCGCCGCTGGGGTCGCCGGGTTCGGGGTGGGTGAGCAGCCGGTAGACCTGGGGGCGGGACTCGATCCCGGCGAGGTAGGTGTCCAGGACGTGCTCGACCCGGTCGCGGCGTTCCAGCGGTTCGGCCAGCGCGGCCCGGACGGCGGCCAGCAGCCCGCCGGTGTGGCGTTCGGTCAGGGCCCGGATCAGGCCGTTCCGGTCGCCGAAGTGCCGGTAGAGGATCGGCTTGGTGATCCCGGCCTCGGCGGCGATGGCGTTCATGCTCGCGCCCGGGCCCTCGCGCTGGATGACCCGGTCGGCGGCGTTGAGCAACTGCTCCCGGCGGGGCTCTGGGTCCATGCGCTGTTCCTTCGCTTCCGTGCCGGGTGTTCCGGCACCGGCGTTGACACCGGTTACCAAGCAGTAGCAGACTCCGACGATGTTACCGGTGGTAACACCCTGGTCGGTCGCACCTTTCGGTCGAATCCTCGAACGCACCCCTTCCTCGGACGCACCCTTCCTCGGTCGACCCGCCCTGGGTCGCACCCGCCCTCGGCCGCACCCTTCTTCGGAGGCACCCACCCATGAGCACCTTCTCCCTGGACCCGGGCCCGGACCAGATCGCCGTCCGCGACTGGCTGCACGGCTTCGCCGCCGACGTGGTGCGGCCCGCCGCCGCCGAGTGGGACGAGCGCGAGGAGACCCCCTGGCCGATCATCCAGGAGGCCGCCAAGCTCGGCATCTACTCGCTGGACTTCTACGCCCAGCAGTACTTCGACCCCTCCGGCGTCGGCATCCCGATCGCCATGGAGGAGCTGTTCTGGGGCGACGCGGGCATCGGCCTGTCCATCGTCGGCACCACCCTCGCCGCCGTCGCGGTCCTCGCCAACGGCACGGACGAGCAGATCGGCACCTGGGCGCCGCAGATGTTCGGGACCCCGGACGACGTCAAGGTGGCGGCGTTCTGCTCCTCCGAGCCCGACGCCGGCTCCGACGTCTCCGCGCTGCGCACCCGGGCCGTGTACGAGGAGGCCACCGACGAGTGGGTGCTGAACGGCACCAAGACCTGGGCCACCAACGGCGGGATCGCCGCCGTCCACGTGGTGGTGGCCACCGTCGACCCGGCGCTCGGCGCGCGCGGGCAGGCGTCCTTCGTGGTGCCGCCCGGGACGCCGGGGCTGAGCCAGGGCCAGAAGTTCAAGAAGCACGGCATCCGGGCCTCGCACACCGCCGAGGTGGTGCTGGACTCGGTCCGGCTGCCCGGGCACTGCCTGCTCGGCGGCAAGGAGAAGCTGGACGAGCGCCTCGCCCGGGCCCGCGAGGGCGTCCGCAAGTCCGGGCGGAACGCCGCGATGGCCACCTTCGAGGCCTCCCGGCCGGCCGTCGGCGCGCAGGCGATCGGGATCGCCCGGGCCGCCTACGAGGTGGCGCTGGACTACGCGAAGACCCGGGTGCAGTTCGGCCGCCCGATCATCGACAACCAGGGCGTCGCCTTCCAGTTGGCCGACATGAAGACCCGGATCGACGCGGCCAGGCTGCTGGTCTGGCGGGCCTCCTGGATGGCCGCGACCAACCAGCCGTTCACCTCGGCCGAGGGCTCGATGTCCAAGCTCTACGCGGGCGAGACCGCCAAGTGGGTCACCGCGCAGGCGATGCAGATCCTCGGCGGCAACGGCTTCACCCGGGAGTACCCGGTCGAGCGGATGCACCGGGACAGCGCGATCTACTCGATCTTCGAGGGCACCAGCGAGATCCAGCGGCTGGTGATCGCCCGGGCCGTCTCGGGGCTGCCGATCCGCTGACCGCCGGTGGCCGGGCGGGGGGTCAGCGGGCGGCCCAGAAGGTGAGCCCGGCCGACAGGGCGCCCACCACCGTGCCGGCGACCGTCTGCGCGGTGGTGTGGTCCCGCAGCACCACCCGGGACCAGCCGATCGCCGCGACCAGGGGGTAGAGCAACAGCCACCAGGGCGAGAGCGCGACGGCCAGGCAGACCGTCGCGCCGCTCGCCACGGCGGTGTGCACGGAGATCTTCCACCAGACGGTGATCACCAGGATCGGGACCAGTGAGGCGAGCATCGCCACCACCGTCGCGGTCAGGTCGCGCGGGGCGTCCGCGGCGAGCATCACCACCAGGCCGGTCGCGACCGAGGCCATGATCAGCGGGAAGAGCGTCAGCCTCCGCTGCCGGTGGCCGACGTGGCGGTCGCCCACGGTGCCCCTGCGCATGCCGTAGTGGATGAACAGGGTCGGGACCACGGCGGTGAACACGGCCGCGAACGCCGCCCAGGCGAGGCCGGTCCAGCCGTAGCGGAGGCCGCCGAGCAGGAGCAGCATCGCGATGATGACGTTCTTCGGCTCCAGGCCGTCGGTGATCCGGCGGGCCCGGGCCGTCGTCGGGTGGTGCTCCAGGCGGGTGCGGGTGCGGCTGCGGATCGGTCGCATGATCGTATCCGTCGGACCGGTTCCGCTTCGGCCCGTTCCGCCCCGGAGCCCGTCCGGGCGGTCGGATCCGGGGCGGACGGTCGGTCAGAACCGGGGCGGGCGGCGTTCGAGGAAGGCGGCGAGGCCCTCGCGGACGTCCGGGGCCTCGCGGGAACGGCGCTCCCAGGGCGCGAGGGCCTCGGCCGCCCGCTCCGGCGGCACCGCCAGCGCGGCCTTCACCGCGCCGATGGTCTGCGGCGAGCGGGTGGTCAGCATCCGGGCGAACGCCAGTGCCACGCCGTCCAGTTCGGCGGCCGGCAGGACGCGCTCGGCCAGCCCGAGCGCGGCCGCCTCCGGCGCGGACAGCAACTCGCCCGAGAACAGCAGGTACTTGGCGCGGGCCGGTCCCACCAGCCGGGCCAGCCGCAGGGTGGGTACCGCCGGATAGACCACGCCCAGCTTGGCCGGGGTGATGCCGAGCCGGGCGTCCTCGGCGACGAAGCGCAGGTCGCAGGCGACCGCCAGCTGGCAGCCGCCGCCGACGCAGGCGCCGTGCACCACGGCGAGGGTCGGGTGCGGGAACGCCGCCAGCGCCTCCTCGGCGGCGACATTGACCGCGTGGTAGGCGTCGGCGCGGTCCGGATCGCCGTAGACTCCGGCCAGTTCGTCGATGTCGGCGCCGGCGCTGAAGGTGCCGCCCGCGCCGGTGACCAGCAGCGCGCGCACGCCCGGCTCCTCGGCCAGCCGCTTCAGCACCTCCGGCAGGGCCTGCCAGATCGCCAGCGTGACGGCGTTGCGCCGGTGCGGGCGGTCGAACTCCAGCACCGCGACGCTGTCCTCGCCGACGTGGGCGTTGAGGCCCTCGGTCTCGGTGGGCAGCGGGGCGCGGTCGCGCGTCAGCAGCGGCCGGGTGGCCATGGGCACCTCCGGGAGGGTGTGGGTGCGGCCACTCTCGCAGAGTCCGGTCTTCCCGAGTCCGGCGGCGAGGCTCAGGACCGGGTGGCGCCGTAGTCGCCGAGCCCCTGCCCGGCCAGGGCGAAGGCCCGGTCGGCGTCGGCCAGGGCCTCGGGCAGGACGTCCGCCGCCCGGTCGCCGGCCATCATCCGGCGCTGGTTCTCCTCCGTCAGGGTCAGCTGGGCGCCTAGCAGCTGGGCGGCGGCGACCCGGGCGGTCAGCGGGTCGTGCTCCGGGTCCCGGGCGAGCAGTTCGGCGGTGAGCGCAGCCCGGGCGCCCGCGTCGAAGCCGGCGTACGCCCGCAGTGCCAGCACCGGGGTGCGGTGGATCAGCCGGACCACGTCGATCACCTGCTGCTGGTCGCTCAGGCCGGTCGCCGGGTCGAACGCGGCGAGCGCGGCGACGTAGTGGGCGTGCAGCGCGGTGACCGCCGGGACGTCCGGGGCCGCCTCGCGCACCACCCGGGCGGGCTCGCCGATGTGCTGCTCCATCGGCCCGAGGACGAGGTCCTCCTTGGTCGCGAAGTAGTTGAAGACGGTCATCTTGGACACCTCGGCGGCGGCGGCGATCTCGGCCACCGAGACCTCGTCGAAGCCGCGTTCGGCGAACAGGGTGATGGCGGTCTGCCAGATCCGGATCGCGGTCTGCCGCTTCTTGCGCTCCCGCAGGCCCATCCCGGCGCCGTCGGTCCCGCCCCCGTCGGTCCCGATCGCGATTCTCGTCATGGAGTGACTGTACCAGGATCAAAGATGTACCGGGCTGAAGAATTGACCGAGTCAAAAAAGACTGTCATGGTGGTGCCGCGCCGCCGGGCCGAACCGGTGCGGCGCGGGGCGTCCCGACGCCCGGACTCCGCGATCCCAGGGGGGACTTCCGATGGCCGTGACGACACCGCCGACCGTTCCGGCGACCGAACCGCCGACCGAACCGCCGACGGTTCCGGCGCCGACCGCGCCGACCGCCCCGGCGCCGACCGCACCCGCGGTGGCGCTGATGACCGAGTCGCAGCGCAAGCTGGGCATGGTGCTCTGCCTGGTCACGATCGTGCTGGCGGTGCTCGACATGAACATCGTGTCGGCCGCCACCGTGCCGATCGTCCGGGACCTCGACCCGGTCCACGGCGTCGACCGACTGCCCTGGCTGGTCAGCGCGTTCGCCCTGGCCGCCACCGCGCTGCTGCCGCTCTACGGCAAGCTCTGCGACCTCTACGGGGCGAAGCGGGTACTGATCGGCGCCGTCGGCACCTTCCTGCTGGGCTCGGCGCTCTGCGGGGCGGCTGGCTCGATGGAGCAGCTGATCGCCTTCCGGGCGGTCCAGGGCATCGGCGGGGGCGGGCTGATGAGCGTGACCATGGTGGTGATGGCCCAGCTGAAGGACCCGGAGGAGGACGGCAGCGGCGGGGGCGGCGCGGGCGGGATCGTCGCCGGCGGCGGCATGGCCGTCGGCCCGCTGATCGGCGGGCTGCTCGCGGACCACCTGAACTGGCGCTGGATCTTCTACGTCAACCTGCCGATCGGCCTGGCCGTCCTGGCCGGGGCCGTGCTGGTGCTGCGGCTGCCCGCCGGGACCGGCCGGCGCGGGCTGGACTTCCTCGGCGCGACCCTGGCCGCGGCCTTCGCCACCGGCCTGCTGCTGATCACCGAGTGGGGCGGCCGGACCTACGGCTGGACCTCCCCGCAGCTGCTCGGCCTGGCCGCGGCCACCGTGCTGGTGTTCGTGCTCTTCCTCCGCCGTCAGGCCACCGCCCCCGAACCGGTGCTGCCGCTCTCGCTGTTCCGGATCCCGGAGATCCGGATCGGCTTCGCGCTGCAGGGCCTGGTCGGCATGGGGATGATGGGCGCGATCATGTACGTGATGCTCTACCTCCAGGTCGCCCGGGGTGTCGCCGCGACCTCGGCCAGCCTCTACCTGATCCCGATGGCGGTCGGGATGACCGTGGTCGGCCTGGTGATCAACCGGCTGACGGCCCGGGGGGTGTCGGTCCGCGGGGGTGTCGGTCCGCGCGGTGCTGGTGACGGGCGCCGTCTGCTCCGCCACCGCGCTGCTGCTGCTCGGGCTGAGCGGGACGGGGACGTCGCTGTGGCTGGTCCGGGCCGAGCTGCTGCTGCTCGGCGTGGGGCTGGGCCAGCTGATCGGGCACCTGATCACCGTGGTCCAGGCCGCCGCCCCGGCGCACCAGCTGGGGGTGGCCACCACCGGCGTCCGGTTCTTCCAGACCCTCGGCAGCGCGCTGGGCGCGGCCGTCTTCGGCACCGTGCTGGCCCGGGAGTTCGCCGCGGCCGAGCCCGGGCTGCCGCTGGGCGCGATCGGCCGGCTGACCGGCGCGGCCCGGGAGCACGCGGTGGCGGGCTTCGTGGACGCGGTGGACACCGTCTTCCTGTCGGCGGCCGGCGTGATGGTGTTGGCCCTGCTGGTGGCGCTGCGGCTGCGGCCGAGGGCGGAGCGCGGGGAGCGGGAGCGGGCCCGGGCCGTCTGAGGGCGGATGCGGCGCGGGGCCCGGTGGAGTCGTCCACCGGGCCCCGCCGTCGTGGTCCGGGCTCAGCCGGTGAGGTCAGGGCTCAGCCGGTGGGGGCGCCCTGGGGCTTCCACTCGTGGGTGAGCAGGGACCAGACCTCGCCGTCCTGGTGGCGGCCGTCGTGCAGGTAGCTCTCGCGCAGCACGCCCTCCAGGGTGAAGCCCATCCGCTGGGCGACCGCCCGGCTGCGGAGGTTGTCCGGCTTGTTGTGCCACTCGATCCGGTGCATGCCGCGGACGGTGAAGGCGTAGTCGATCAGGTGCCGGACGGCGGTGCTGATCAGGCCCCGGCCCTGGCCGGCGGGCTCGGTCCAGACCCCGATCTCGCAGGTGCCGCCCTTGGGGTCGAACTGGACGAACATCACGCCGCCGACCAGCGTGCCGTCCAGCCAGATCCCGTACAGCCGGGCGGTGTCGGCGGCCTGCCGGTCGGCGTAGCGCTGGAGGATGGCGCGGGCCGAGTCCAGGTCGGTGGCGAGGCCGGCCCAGTTGATCCAGGCATCGATGTGGGCGCGGCCGCGCTCGATGTGCTCCAGGTACTCGGGTGCCTGCCAGGGCTCCAGCGGGCGGAGCTCGGCGTTCTCGGAGAGGGGGACGGCGAACATGGGCGTGCCTTTCGCAACGAGGGTCGGTCGGATCGGTGCGTCATGCGTAACAAACGTTTGGTACGTAAGATAACCCCATGACGCCCGCCCGTGGAGATCACGAAGCCCGCCGGACCGAAGTCTCGGAGGCGGTGTGGCGGGTGTTGTCCACCCGGGGTTTCGAGGCGCTGACGCTGCGTGCGGTGGCCGCCGAGATGGGGGCCACCACCGGACTGCTGACGCACTACTTCCCCAGCAAGAAGGCGCTGGTGGCGCATGCGCTGGAGCTGCTGGACCGGCGCTCGCTGGAGCGGCCGCGGCGGTTGGTGCCGGCGGACGGGGGGCCGCCGCCGCCGGCGGGGCTGGCCCGGCTGCGGGCGGCGCTGCTGGACATCCTGCCGTTGGACGGGCCGGGTCGGGCGGGCAATCGGATCTGGGTCGGTTCCTGGGACGTGGCGTTGGCGGATCCGGAGCTGGCGGAGGCGCACGCGGCGCGGTACGCGCGTTCGCGGCGGGTGCTGGCGGGGTGTGTGGTGGACGCGCAGCGGTTGGGGGAGCTGCCGGCCGGGCCCGCGGCGGAGGGGCTCGCGGCGGGTGCGCAGAGCTTCGTGCTGGGGCTGGTGGTGCAGGCATTGTTCGCTCCGGGGGAGTTCCCCGCGGAGCGGCAGGTGGAACTGCTGGACGCCTATCTGGCGGGACTGGCCGCGGTCTGACGGCGGGCCGCCGGCGGCGGCTGTTCGGTGCCGGTGTTTACGGCAACGGAATTCCCCGGCGGGGACTTTTCGGAGAGTGCATGACACGCATGGTCACGGGTTATGCGCGCTGGGTGCCGAAGGCGGTCGGCCGCTCGGCGGGGCGTCCGCAATTGACCGGTACGGGTAATACGCGAACTGCCCGGCGGGACGGCGTCGCGAGGTGTGTGGCGCCCCCAGCAGGATTCGAACCTGCGACCTACCGCTTAGAAGGCGGGTGCTCTATCCGCTGAGCTATGGGGGCGGGACGGGCGGCGCCCGGGAGGGCGTGACCGTTGCCGGGATCGGGCGGTGGGCGCGCGGCGCCCGCTGTCCGTCCCCGTACCTGAGGATGGGGTGTGGGGGGTGGCGGGTCCCTGCCCTGTCAGGGGACAGGATAAGGGTGCCCCGTTCCTCGGCCGGGTGTTACGACACCGCCGTTGGTGTGTCGGCCTCGGTGGAGCGGTCCGATAATCGCAGGTGAACGCCGTGCGTGCAGCGGTCTGGCGGTCTTCGGCGCCGGACGTTGTGCACTCGTTACGGGGCTGTCTGCCCACCCGTTATGGATTCGGCACGGAGAAAGCGCCGTGGCCGGGGGCGGCATCGGCGCGGGTGGGGGGCCGTATTCGGGTTCCTTCGGTCGGATGACGTGCGCGGACGGTCGGCACGGCCACCCCTGGGGGTGTCCGGGGCCGTGTGCGGCCCCCGGTTTGTTGTCATGGCCGCGCAGAACGAGGGTGCGGCGGTCGTACAAAGGCTGAAATTCACCCCTGTGGGCGACAGTGGTTTTCCACAGGCCCGATTTGTCCACAGGATTTCCGAACTCTGCTGCGCGGATTTCCCGAGAAGCGCACTCTCCGGGTGTGCCGGTCGATTCCGTACGGTGCAACAAGGAGAACGGAGTGTGGCTGTGAACGGTACCCAGGTGACGGTGATCGGGAATGTCGCCACGGAGGTGACGTACGCCCTGACGCCCGGTGGGGTGCCGGTGGCGAACTTCCGGCTGGCCTCCACCGAGCGGCGCTTCGACCGGGCGCGGGAGGTCTGGGTCGACGGTGAGACGCAGTGGCTGACGGTCACGGCGTGGCGGTCGCTGGCGGGTCATCTGATCGACTCGCTGGCGAAGGGCGACCCGGTGGTGGTGAGCGGTCGGCTGAGGGTCCGGGAGTGGGCCGAGGGGGAGGTGAAGCGCAGTCGGGTCGAGATCGACGCCCGGTCGGTCGGGCACGATCTGAGCCGCGGCACGTCCAGGTTCAGCTGGGCGGCGGGGGGTCGGGGCGGGGTGCCGGAGGAGGTGGGCGGCGGCGCCGGGGCGGCCTTCGGCGAGGCGGTGCCCGGGTGGATCGTGGACGCCCTGAGGGGGCGGCAGGCGGTGGCGGGCGGCGACGGGCCGGCGGCCGAGGGGGAAAGCGGGGGTGACACCTAGCGGCCCGCCGGGTGTCCGACGGGTCGTCCGACTGTCGACAAATACGTGAATCGAGACGGTCGTTGCGCCCGTACGCGCAATCCTGTTCCGGTTAGCGGAATGATCCGGTAATTCTGGCTACCCGTCAGCTTGTGTGGATAGTGGGAGGGTTGATAACGATCCAGATACGGAATCGTCCTAATTTCGCATGGGGGTTTCCGGACCTCCGGGGCTCCATAGGATTCGTCTGGTTCACATCGTGAAGCGGCGCCACAGGGGGCGCGGCAAGCAAGGCGGGCTGCCCACCGGCATGGCCCGGCCCGAAGGGATCCCAAGATGTTCCAGAGGCAGGGGCGGGCGCTTCCCCGCATAACCACTGTCATGCTCGCGACCAGCACTGCGCTGGCCGGGGGCCTGTTCGCGGCCGGTGCGGCGGCTGCGGCCGACGAGCCGGGCGGCGGCGTCACGGCGGTGGTCCAGCCGACCCTGATGAGCGAGGAGATCGCCATCGAGGGGAGCCACTCGATCCAGGGCGGGCTGTTCACCCTCAAGACGGCCGACGGCGAGATCAAGACGTACTGCATCGACATCGACCACCCGGTCGACATCACCAAGGCCATCGAGTACCGCGAGTCCGACTGGAAGTCGAGCTCGCTCGGCCGCCCGGAGAAGGCCCAGGACGCCTCCAAGATCCGCTGGATCCTGGAGAACTCCTACCCGCAGGTGACGGACCTCAAGAAGCTGGCCACCGACGCCGGCGTCAAGGGCGAGCTCACCAAGGAGGACGCCGCCGCCGGCACCCAGGCCGCGATCTGGAAGTTCTCCGACGGCAAGAACGCCATCCCGGTGGACGCCGAGGCCAAGCAGCTCCGCGACTACCTGGTCAGCGAGAAGAACAAGGGCATCGCCGCCGAGCCCAAGCCCTCGCTGAGCCTCACCCCGGACTCGGTGTCGGGCAAGCCGGGCACCAAGCTCGGCCCGTTCACCCTCAACTCCAGCGCCAACGAGGTGAAGCTGGCGCTCGCCGGCGACGCCGCCGACAAGGTCAAGCTGGTCGACAAGGACAACAAGCCGGTCTCCGACCTGGCCGGTCCGATCGCCAAGGACACCCAGCTGTGGCTGGACGTCCCGGCCGGCACCCCGGACGGCACCGCGAGCATCAACGCCAACGCGGAGACTGTCGTGCCGAGCGGCCGCGTCTTCCTCAGCAAGGGCTACACCCCGGAGAAGCACAGCCAGACCATGATCCTGGCGGGCTCCACCAAGCTCGCAGTCAAGGACGCCGCCAAGGCGACCTGGAAGGCCGCCAAGGGCCCGCTGGTCGACAGCAGCGCCGTGGTCGAGTGCGTGTCCAACGGCGTCAAGGTCTCCGTCGCCAACGGCGGTGACGAGGCCGCCACCGTCTCGGTGAAGCCGGGCAAGGACATCACCGTCCAGCCGGGCAAGATCGAGACCGTGATCGTCCCGGTCGCCGAGGACACGGCCTACGACATCACCGTCACCGGCCCGAACGGCTTCAGCAAGAACTTCAAGGGCATCCTGGACTGCAAGAACACCAGTGTGACCACGCCGACCCCGACCCCGACCCCGTCGGCCACCACGCCGAGCACCAAGCCGTCGACCCCGGCGCCGACCACCGCGGCCCCGACCACCGCGGCTCCGGTCGTCACCCCGAGCGCGACCCCGTCCGCCTCGGCCACCACCACGGCCGCCCACCCGGCGCCGACCAGCACCGCCCCCGGCACCACCGGCGGTCTGGCCCAGACCGGTGGTAGCGACGCCACCCCGGTCATCGCCGCCGTCGCCGGTGGCCTGGTCGTGGCCGGCGGAGCCGCGGTCTTCCTGCTGCGCCGTCGCCGTCAGGGCAACGCCGCCTGAGGCACCGGCCCGAGGCACCGGCCCGAGGCACCGGCCCGAGGCACCTGCTTGAGGCCGATCCGGTAGGACCCGGGCACTGACCCGGGAGTACCGGGCGCCGAACCGCCCGTAACGGCCCGGCTCCCCGGTGTGCGGGGAGCCGGGCCGTTGCGCGTCCGGACGACACCGCGGCGGGGCGGGCGGGTGCCGAGTGGGGAGCAGCCGTTCGGGGCTCCCGTTCCGGTGCGGCACAATGGAAGGCTGCAAGCCGAATATCTCCCGACGACGCCGGAGCGATCTCACGTGGCGGAATACATCTACACGATGCGCAAGGTGCGCAAGGCGCACGGCGACAAGGTCATCCTTGACGACGTGACGCTCAGCTTCCTCCCCGGGGCGAAGATCGGCGTCGTGGGCCCCAACGGTGCCGGTAAGTCCACCGTGCTGAAGATGATGGCCGGCCTGGAGCACCCCTCCAACGGCGACGCCTTCCTCTCGCCCGGTTTCACCGTCGGCATGCTGCTCCAGGAGCCGCCGCTCGACGAGTCCAAGACCGTCCTGGAGAACGTCGAGGACGGCGTCAAGGAGATCAAGGGGAAGCTCAACCGCTTCAACGAGATCGCCGAGCTGATGGCGACCGACTACTCGGACGCCCTGCTGGACGAGATGGGCAAGCTCCAGGAGGACCTCGACCACGCCGAGGCCTGGGACCTGGACGCCCAGCTGGAGCAGGCCATGGACGCCCTGGGCTGCCCGCCCGGCGACTGGCCGGTCACCAAGCTCTCCGGTGGCGAGAAGCGCCGGGTCGCGCTCTGCAAGCTGCTGCTGGAGGCCCCCGACCTGCTGCTGCTCGACGAGCCCACCAACCACCTGGACGCCGAGTCGGTGAACTGGCTGGAGCAGCACCTGGAGAAGTACAAGGGCACCGTCGTCGCCGTCACCCACGACCGGTACTTCCTGGACAACGTCGCCGAGTGGATCCTCGAGCTCGACCGCGGCCGCGCCTACCCGTACGAGGGCAACTACTCCACGTACCTGGAGACAAAGCAGTCCCGGCTCAAGGTCGAGGGCCAGAAGGACGCCAAGCGCGCCAAGCGGCTCAAGGAAGAGCTGGAGTGGGTCCGCTCCAACGCCAAGGGCCGCCAGGCCAAGTCCAAGGCGCGTCTGGCCCGCTACGAGGAGATGGCGGCCGAGGCCGACAAGATGCGGAAGCTGGACTTCGAGGAGATCCAGATCCCGCCGGGCCCGCGTCTGGGCAGCGTCGTCATCGAGGTCGAGAACCTCAACAAGGCCTTCGGCGAGAAGGTCCTGATCGACGACCTCAGCTTCACCCTGCCGCGCAACGGCATCGTCGGCATCATCGGCCCGAACGGCGCCGGCAAGACCACCCTGTTCAAGATGCTCCTGGACCTGGAGACCCCGGACAGCGGCTCGGTCAAGGTCGGTGACACGGTCAAGATCAGCTACGTCGACCAGTCGCGTGCCAACATCGACGCGAAGAAGACCCTCTGGGAGGTCGTGTCCGACGGTCTGGACTGGATCAACGTCGGCCAGGTCGAGATGCCGTCCCGCGCCTACGTCTCGGCGTTCGGCTTCAAGGGCCCGGACCAGCAGAAGCCGGCCGGCGTGCTCTCCGGCGGTGAGCGCAACCGCCTGAACCTGGCGCTCACCCTGAAGCAGGGCGGCAACCTGCTGCTCCTCGACGAGCCCACCAACGACCTCGACGTCGAGACCCTCTCCTCGCTGGAGAACGCGCTGCTGGAGTTCCCCGGCTGCGCCGTGGTCATCTCCCACGACCGCTGGTTCCTGGACCGAGTGGCCACCCACATCCTCGCCTACGAGGGCGAGAGCAAGTGGTTCTGGTTCGAGGGCAACTTCGACTCGTACGAGAAGAACAAGGTCGAGCGGCTGGGCTCCGACGCGGCCCGTCCGCACCGGGCCACCTACAAGAAGCTGACCCGCGGCTGACAGTCAGCCATGACGACGGCCCGGCAGATCCGCCCCACCGGGGGCGGGCCTGCCGGGCCGCGGCCCGACCGGCACCCAACGCCGGCGGGCACCGGACGTCGAGGAGAACACCCGTGTCACGCCACATCTACGCCTGCCCGCTGCGCTGGTCCGACATGGACGCCTTCGGGCACGTCAACAACGTGGTCTTCCTGCGCTACCTGGAGGAGGCCCGGATCGACTTCATGTTCACCCAGGCCGCCGAGGCCGGCGCCGGCGAGTTCGCGGGCGGTTCGGTGGTGGCGCGCCACGAGATCGACTACAAGCGCCCGCTGGTGCACCGGCCCGAGCCGGTCACGATCGAGACCTGGGTGACCCGGATCGGCGTCGCCTCGCTGACGGTCTCCTACGAGATCAAGGACACCGCCGACGACGGCACCGAGACGGTCTACGTCCGGGCCTCGACCGTGGTCGTCCCCTACGACCTGGCCGAGGGCCGGCCGCGCCGGATAAGCCCGGTGGAGCGGGAGTTCCTGTCGCGGTTCGTGGACGAGGAGCCGGCCGTCGCGGTCTGACCGCACCCGGCCGACCAACAGCCGCCCGCACCCTCCGACCGACCGTTCCACCCGCCCGATGCCCCGGATGTGAGCCGCCGCGTTGAACAGCACCGCCACCCTCTCCCTCGCCGACGCCGGGGAGGCCGCCGACCTGGCCGCCTTCCTGGTCCGACTGCTGCGCTTCGACCGGGCGGCGGCGGTCCGGTCGCAGGGCGTGCCGCAACCGGACGGCAGCGGTGTGCTGGCCGTCTTCGGGCGGCTGCCGCTGGGTGGTTCGGGCGTGCTGGCGGTGCGCACCGCCCGGCTGGCCGGGCTCGACGCACCGGTCGACCTGACCGTCTCGGCCGGGCAGCTGCTGGACGGCGTCGACACCGGGGCGAACACCCTCGCCCTGCCGGGACCGGTCACCGGCCCGGCCTGGGCCGGGCTGCTGCCGCCGCGCACCGGCTGGCGGCCGGTCGGCGAACCGCCCGCCGCCCAGGTGTACGGCGAAGTGATGGCCGCCGTACGGGAGTTCCGCGAGCGCAGCGAGGCCGTCCCGGCGCACCACCGGACCCGTCCGGTGCTCGACGCGCTGGCCGACGAGATCTGGTCCCGCCCGCTCACCGCACTGCCCGAACTGCCGCTGCGCGCCGCCCACGCGGCCCGGGTGATCGGCTTCCTGGACCCGGTCGCCCCGCTCACCGTGCACCGGGCGGGCGGCTGGCTGCGGCTCTCCGCCCCGGCGGGCTCGGTGGCCCTCCGCACCGCGGCGGCGCCCGGCGCGGGCCTGGGCCTCAGCCCGGTCCGCCCCTCCTAGGGGCTGGCTCTTGGATCCCTGCCGTAGTCGCCGCAGGCGGACGCGGGGCCAAGGCCCCCGTCAGCCCTCAGTGTTGATCATCGAGGCGGCGGCGTAGGTGAGGTAGTCCCAGAGCTGCTGCTCGGCCTCCGCCGGCAGGCCCAGCTCGTCCACGGCCACCCGCATGTGCTTCAGCCAGGCGTCGTGCGCCGCGCGGTCCACCTTGAACGGCACGTGCCGCATCCGCAGCCGGGGGTGGCCGCGCTGCTCGCTGTACGTGCGCGGGCCGCCCCAGTACTGCATGAGGAAGAGCGTGAACCGCTCCTCGGCCGGCCCGAGGTCCTCCTCGGGGTACATCGGCCGGAGCAACTCGTCCTCCGCGACGCCCTGGTAGAACCGGTGGACCAGCCGCCGGAAGGTCGGTTCGCCACCGACCTGCTCGAAGAAGGTCTCCTCGCTGGGCGCGCCACGCCGGATCTCGTTCACCCGACCATGGTCGCAGACGGCGGCGGGGCCGTACACCGGGACCTGGGGACCAGGACCCGAGGCGTACGACCCCGCGCGGGCCGGCCGGGGGAGGGGCGGGCGGTCAGTCCTCCCAGCGGAACAGCTTCCAGGAGATGCCGGTCAGCACGGCCGCGAACAGCAGCAGGCCGCCCATGGTCGGCAGCGCGTCCATCACGCCGCCGCCCCGGGAGAGCACCGACTGCGAGGCGGTGACCAGGTGGCGCAGCGGCAGCGCCTCGGAGATCACCTTGAGCCAGCCCGGCATGTCGTCGGTGGGGAAGAACGAGCCGGACAGGAACGACATCGGCAGCACGATGATCTGCGAGATGCCGTTCGCCGACTCCTCGGTCTTGGCGATCGAACCGGCCAGCAGGCCGATCGACATGAAGGCGATGGTCGCGCAGACCACCAGCGGGACGATCAGCCACCAGTCGCCGGTGAGCTTGAGCCCGAAGAACGGCGTGGTCGCGACCACCAGGAAGACGGTCGTCTGGGCCAGTGCGGTGAGGACGGAGACCGCGACCCGGGAGGAGATGACCGAACCGGCGCTCACCGGGGCGAGCCGCAGCCGGCGCAGCACCTTCTTCTGCCGCCAGCCGACCAGGGTCAGCGAGGCGCCGAACACCGCGCCGGTGGCCACCGCCCAGCCGAGCAGGCCGGGGGTGAGGAACTGGATCGGCTTGAGCGACCCGTCCTCGACCTGGCTGCTCTCCATGACGAAGGCCGGGGGCTTGCCGGTGGCGGCCTGGTTGGCCTGCTGGACCACGGAGTTGACGATGCCCTGGACGGAGCCGGAGCGGACCTGGTCGGCGGCGCTGTAGCGGACCACCACCTTGCCGTCCGGGCCCTCCTTGATCATGGCATCGAGGTCGCCCTTGCGGACCTTCTCCAGCGCGGCGGCCTCGTCGTCGCCCTTGGTGATGGTCAGGACCTGCTCCAGGCCGGTCCGGGCCTCGCCCTGGACCGAGTCCAGCACCCGGACGGCGCCGACCTGTTCGACCTTGGCGTGCGGGCTGGAGGCGCCCTTGAGCAGGGTGCCGAACAGCATCAGGAACATCAGCGGGAACAGCAGCACGAAGAACAGCGCGCTGCGGTCGCGCAGGAAGGCGACGATCATCACCCGGGAGAGGCTGGCGAAGGCGGAGACCCGCTCGCGCTCGGCCGGGGGAGTGCCGCCCGGGGCGGGGGCCTGCGCGGGCGCGGCCGTGGTGGGCTCGGCGGTCATGCGCGGTACTCCCGTCCGGTGAGCTGGAGGAAGACGTCCTCCAGGGTGGCGCCGCGGACCTCCAGGCCCCGGAGGGCGCCCCGGTCGGCCAGCACGGAGAGCACCGGCGCGGGCAGCCGGGTGGAGAGCGAGAGCGAGACGCCGTCGTCCTCCAGCGAGGTGATCTCCGCCCCGGCGGCGGCGAGCAGTTCACGCGCGGTGTCGATGGGCAGCTGCCCGGACTCCACGCTGATCCGGACGGTGTCGTCGATCTCGCGGATGAGCGCGGCGGGTGCGCCGGTCCGCAGGATCCGGCCGTGGTCCATCACCGAGACGCGGTCGCAGAGCACCTCGGCCTCGTCCAGGTAGTGGGTGGTCAGGACGACGGTGCGGCCCTCGGCGTTGATGTCGCGCAGCAGGTCCCAGAGGTTGCGGCGGGCCTGCGGGTCGAGGCCGGTGGTGGGCTCGTCGAGGAAGACCAGCTCCGGTCCGTGGACCAGGGCGCAGGCGATCGAGAGCCGCTGGGCCTGGCCGCCGGACATCTTGTCGGTCATCACCCCGGCCGACTCGGTCAGGCCGACCCGCTCCAGCATCGCGTCCGCGCGCTTGGGGCCGACGCCGTAGAAGGAGCCGAAGGTGCGGATGGTCTCCCGGGCGGTGAGCCGGTTGAAGAAGGCGGAGCCCTGGAACTGGACGCCGATGCGCGACAGGAGCTTGGGGTTGCGCGGCCAGGGCGCCAGGCCCAGCAGCTCGATCCGGCCCTCGTCGGGCTTGCGGATCCCCTCCAGGATCTCCAGTGTGGTGGTCTTCCCGGCGCCGTTCGGGCCCAGGATTCCGTAGAATTCGCCGGTTTCGACGGTGAGTGACACTCCGTCGACGGCTTGTACGTCCCCGTACCGCTGACGGATACCGTCGGCGGATATTGCAGCAGTCATATCGACTGAGGGTAGGGCTGCGTGAGCACTACGGGGAGGTGTGGAAGCATCATTTGATGATCATTTTTACAAGGTGTCACTGAGCTGTGACCCTGGGACGGCCGGTGCGGCCCGGGAGACCCGGGACCGCACCGGCCCGCCGCCGTCCGCACCCGCTCAGGCGCGGTGCAGGGTGATCGTGGTCCAGGCGCCGATGTGGACGCGGTCGCCGTCGCCCAGCGGGATCGCGGTGTGCGGGGAGATCGGCTCCGCGCCGCCGTTCACCGTGGTGCCGTTGGTGGAGTCCTGGTCGACCAGCACCCAGGTGCCGTCCGGCTGTTCGGCCAGCAGGGCGTGCTGGTGCGAGGCGCCCGGGTCCTCCGGCGCGACCGAGAGGTCGATCTCCGGCACGGTGCCGCGGTGCTGGCTGCGCCGGCCGATCCGCAGCTGGCCGCGCCCGGTCAGCGGGATCCGCCGCTCGGGGCAGTACGGCGGGAAGAACAGCCCGGCCGCCTCCGGACCGCTGCGGGCCATCATGTCGGTGAAGTACTGGCGGTCGGCCGCGATCACCGCGAACCAGGTGGTCCGCACCGGCTCGGCGGCCGGGGCCGGCGGCTGCTCGGCCTGCGGGGGCACCGGCGGGGCCAGGTGGAACGAGGTGCCGAACTCGTCGCCGCGCCGGGCCGGTCCGGGCTGGGCGTAGACCGGGCCGGAGTCCTCGCGCGGGACCGGCGGCCGCTGCGGCTCCGGGTGCGCGGGCGGCAGCCCGTACGGGGCCTCGGCCGGCGGGCCGAACGGCGCCTCGGCAGGAGGTCCGTACGGCGCCTCGGCGGCCGGCGGTCCGTACGGCGGCGCCTCGACCGGGCCGGGCGCCGCGCCCTGCTGCCCGTGGGCGGGCGGCGGGTAGCCGTACGCCGCCGGGATGTTCAGCGGGGCGGGCGCGGGCGGCGGTCCCGGGGCCGGGAACGGCGGCTGCTGGGCACGCTGCGGGGAGGACAGGTCGTAGTCGTACCCGCACTCCTCGCAGAACCGCCCGGTCTGCGGGCTGCGGCAGATCGGGCAGATCACCAGGCCCTCGGTGAGGTCGGGGAAGCCCTGCGGGGCCGGCGGCGGGGGCGGCGGCATCGAACCCGGCGCCGGCATCGCGCCGGGCGGCGGCGGGGGCATCGCGCCCGGGGGGAGCGTGGCACCGTACGGCGCGCCGTGTGCCCCGTGCGCCCCCGGGGCACCGGGGTGCGCGCCGGGCGGCGGCGGCAGCGGCTGCGGCGGTGTCATCGGGAATCCGCAGAAGTCGCACCAGTCCTCGGCCTGCGACTCGTGGCCCCTCGGGCAGATCGGCATCAGGTCCCCCCTCAATTCCAGCTCGGCCGGGGCTGGGCCCGGCCGGTTCGCGACCCGGTCGGCGCTTCGGCGGTCACTTCTTCACGCGGACGGTCTTGGTCGACCGGGTCTCGACGATCATCGAGTCGGCCTCGCTCACGTTCTTACGGAACCGAACGGTACCCTCCTTCGGGTCCACCACGTCCACCACCTTCTGCAGCAGCTTGTAGGTGCCGTCGTTCCCGGTCGCGTGGGCGATCCGGACGGCGGTGCCCAGCCTGGCGGTGGCGAGATGGACGTTCCCGGCGCGGTGCGCCTCCATGCCTTCCTGGACCGCCGCGGCCAGTTCCGCCTGCCCGGTGTAGTGGGCGACCTGCGGACTGATCCGGGTGGAGGAGGCGAGGTCGTCGGTCCAGACCGCCTTGACCAGACCCTGGGACAGCACCTCGGGCGTCCCCCCGGCGACCGAGGGCGGCAGGACCAGGCTGATCCGGGCGGCCAGCATCTCGTTGCCGACGGCCGCGGACGGGACCTCCACGCAGACGTGGTAGTCGCGGCTCTCGTCGCCCCACGAGCCGGTCGGGTAGTCGCCGGCCCTCGGTCCGGCCTCGGCCCGGCGGCCGGTGAGGTCCTCCAGCGCGGGGGCGACCTGCTTGACGAACTTCACCACCGCGTTGGCGGGCGTCCAGATCCGCAGGGCGACATCGGCGACCTGCTTGCCCATCGCGCCGGCCATCATCGAGCGGAAGTCCTCGGCCAGGCCGGAGGGTTCGGGGACGATGTCGACGGTGCCGAGCAGCGCGGAGGCGATCTTGCGCAGCTCCTCGACCTTCCAGTCGGTGCCGACGCCCCGGCAGTCGGCGGTGAAGTGGCCGCTGACCCGCCCGATCGCGCGCTCCAGCTCGGCGGCGGTCTCGTGCTCGTTGTTGCCGTCGGTGAGCAGGATGGCGTGCCGGATCGGGATGTCCCGGCGGGTGAGGAAGAGCTGGTCGGCCTTGGTCAGCCAACTGCCCATGGCGGTGCCGCCGGCCGCGGTGAGCCGGCGCAGCGACTCCCGGGCCCGGGCCCGGGTCTCCGGCGAGGCGATGGCGAGGGTGCCGTCGCCGGGGAAGACCTCGCGCGCCTCGTGGGTGCCGGCGACCACGGCGAACGCCACGCCGTCGCGGACGGTGTCGACGGCGGCGGCGGTGGCCTCGCGGGCGCCGCGCATCTTGCTCGACGGGTAGTCCATCGAGCCGGAGCAGTCCACCAGGATCACCACGGCGGCGGACTGCCCGTCGCCGCCCGCCGAGGCGTCGGTGATGCCGAGCGGGCGGCCGCCCGAAGTGCCGCCGCCCGTCGCGGTGACGGTGACGATGGCGTTCACCTCGCGGGCGCCGTCCGCGAGGTACTCGTTCTGGAAGATCTCCACATCGAACCTGGGCAGGTTCGGCTTCGCCAGTGTTGCCATGGGCCGGTGGCTCCCGTCGGATCGTCGGATGGTGCGCGGGTGGTGGCCGCGCCGGTGGGACGGGGCGCGGGTGGTCGCTCGGTGCTTGCGGCCCGGGCGGGTGGTTCGGGGCCCGGTGCCTGCGGTTCGGTGCGGGTCGCTCGGGCGGCCCGCCGTGGACTGCGCACCGGGGCCCGCGCCGAGGGGGCGCGGGCCCCGGCGGTGCGGGCGGGTCGGTGGGCGGGTCGGCGGACGCGGGGCGGCACGGCGGGCGGCGGCGGGACCGGGGGCAGCGGGGCGGCGGCCGAGCCGATCACCGGGATGTCCGGCAGGGTCGGCGCGTGGTCCTCCTCCTCGTCCGCCGCGTCGCTCCCGAACGCCGCGCCGGTCACGGTGATCACCGGCAGGTCCAGCGCGGTCCAGCGCGGTCGCGGTCCGGGCGTCCTCCCCGGTGTCCGCCGCCGGGCGCGGGTCGATCGGCAGCACGGCGACGGTGATGTTGTCGTGCCCGCCGGCCGCGACGGCGAACTTCACCAGCGACTGCGCGGCGGCCAGCGGTTCGGTCCGGGCGTCCGGCCGGACGTAGTACGCCAGGTCGGTGGCGGCCTCGGCGTAGTTCCACAGGCCGTCGGTGCAGACCAGCAGCACGCCGGGCACGTGCGGGGTGAAGTCGAGGGTGTGCGGCACGACCTCCTCGGCGTCCGCGCCGAGCCAGCCGGTGATGGCGTGGGCGCGCGGGTCCGCGTACGCCTCGGCCTCGCCCATCAGCCCGGCCTCGACCATCCGGGCCGCCCAGGAGTCGTCCTGGGTGAGCCGGAACGGTTCGGCGGCGACCCGGTCGTCGGGGATCCAGTAGGCCCGGGTGTCGCCGACCCAGCCGATGGTGATCCGGCCGCCGGACGCGATCGCGCTGACGTAGGTGCAGGCCGGGGCGTTGACGTCGGGCCGGAGCGGCCGGGTGCCGTCGGTGGCGAGGGCGGCCACCGCGTCGGCCGCGTCGGCGATCGCCCGGCGCATCGCCCGGGTCGGGTCGGTGCCCGCCTCCAGCGAGCTGAGCAGCGACTCGGAGGCGGCGTCGACCGCGGTCTCGGAGGCCTGGTCGGGCCGGTCGGAGGAGGAGACGCCGTCGCAGACCACGGCCACCACGACCGGTTCGCCGCCGGGCAGCGAGGAGGCGGCGATGGTGAAGGAGTCCTCGTTGCGGTGGTGCCGCAGGCCCCGGTCGCTGACGCCGGCGACGCCGGCCAGCGCCTTCTCCATGTGGTCGCGGGGGCGCGGCTGGGCGCGGCCGCAGGCCTCGCAGTAGCCGTCGGGGGTCACCTGGTGGAGTCCGCAGTGCGCGCAGGCGACCGCGCTCCGGTCGGCCTGGGTGGGCACGGAGGGGGTGTTGGGCAGGGTCGGCGGGTGGTCCTCCCCGCCGCCGGGCCGGGCGGCGGACCAGCCGGCCGGCATCGCGCCGGGGGCGGGACGGCCGTCCCGGCCGGCCCCGCAGGACCCGCAGAAGACGTCCTCCGGGTCCATCGGCTCGGCACAGCTCTGGCACACGGTCTGCTGCGGCATCAGTTACACCCACGTCCTGGGACGGGCCCGGTTGGCCCGTTCCACCATCTCGATCCTGGTCTCGGCCCGGTCGGCCAACCGGGCGAGTACCCGGTAGGACTGCTCCAGGGCGAACCGCAGTTCCCTTTCCACCGCGGGCCGTCCCAGCACGCTGACCTCGCCCGTTGCCGGGCCCGCACCGGTCCCCCCGGGGGAACCGGCGGTGACCCAGCCGAGCGCCGCGCCGAGTACCTCGACGGCGAGTTCCTCGCGGCGGCGGTCGTCCAGGCGCAGTGCGGTCAGCTGCTCGGAGCTCGCGCCGAGGTCGGCGCCGAGCGGGTCGGTGGTGGGCCGCTCGCGCAGCCGGGCCCGGACGGCGGCGATCCGGGCGGCGGTGTACTGGCTGGAGGTGGCCGGGACGGTCTCCAGGGCGGCGACGGCGCCGGCCCGGTCGTCCTCGGCGAGCCGGACCCGGGCCAGCCCGAAGGCGGCGCTCAGGTAGCTCTGGTCGGTGCTCCACACCAGGCGGTAGAACTCGGCCGCGTCGCCGCCGTCGCCGAGGAGTTCGGCGCAGACGGCGAGGGCCAGCTTGGGGGCGGCCTCGCCGGGGAAGGCGTCGTAGACGGCGTCGAAGGCCTCGGCGGCGGCGCGCAGGGCCCGTTCGCGGGCCGAGGTTCCGTCGGGGGCACCGGCACCGGCACCTGCACCGGCACCGGCGCCCGCGGCAGTGCCCGCACCGGCTCCGGCACCGGCTCCGGCATCGGCGTCGGCGTCGGCGGCGGTGACCAGGGAGGCCAGGCCCCGGTACCAGACCACCCGCCAGTCGTCCGGGTGGTCCTTCTCCAGTGCGGCCAGCGCCTCGGCGGACTGGTGCGGCCGGCCGAGTTCGAGCAGGGCGCGCAGGGCCCGCAGCCGCCGTTCGACCGAGTCGGTGGGGGCGCCGTCCAGCGCGGTGAGCGCCTCCGTGGGGTCGGCGGCCAGCAGGGTGGCGAGGAAGCCGGCGTTCGGGTCGGCCGGGTCGACCCGGGGGACGGGCAGCGCGAGCGCGGCGGCGGCCGGGTCGACGGCGGTCAGCCGCAGTTCGCCGGGGCGCACCGTGGTGGCCACCAGCTCGGTGTCGACGACCCGGAGTTCGGGGCCGAACAGGGTGGACTGCGCGGGCCGGGCCCGGCCGTCCTGGAGCGCGAGCACCTCGCGCAGCACGCCGGTGAGCTGGTCGACCATCTCCTCGGCGGAGCCGAACCGGCGGGCCGGGTCCGGGTCGGTGGCGCGGACCAGCAGGCGGTAGTAGGACTCGTAGGCGGCGAAGACCGGGACCGACTCGGGGCCGGGCAGGGTGTCCCGGTAGGTGGTGGAGTAGCCCTGGAAGTCGAAGCTGAGCACGGCCAGGGTGCGGGCCACCGTGTACAGGTCGGAGGCGGGGGAGGGGCCGTCGGTGGCGATCTCGGGCGCCTGGTAGCCGATGGTGCCGTAGATCGGGCCGTCGTCGTCGAGGCGGCGGACGGCGCCCATGTCGATGATCTTGAGCGCGTCGCCGCTCTGCAGCACGTTGTCGATCTTGAAATCGCAGTACACCAGGCCCCGGGAGTGCAGGTAGCCCAGCGCGGGCAGCGCCTCCAGCCCGTACGCGATCGCCTGCTCGACCGGCAGCGGGTCGCGCCGGCCGTCCGGGAGGCGGCGCTCGTTGGCGATGTCCTTCAGGGACTTGCCGCCGACGTACTCCATCACGATGTAGCCGTCGGTGGCGCCGGTCCGCAGGTCCGGGTGCTCGACGAAGTTGATGATGCGGACGATGTTCGGGTGGTCCACCTCGGCGAGGAAGCGGCGCTCGGCGACGGCCACCGCCAGGGCGTCCTCGTCCCCGGTGTCCAGCAGGCCCTTGAGCACGACCCACTTGTCGTTGACCCGCCGGTCGACCGCCAGGTAGATCCAGCCGAGCCCGCCGTGCGCCAGGCAGCCGACCACCTCGTACTGCCCGCCGACCAGGTCGCCGCGGCGCAGCTTGGGGGTGAACGAGTACGGGGTGCCGCACTTGGTGCAGAAGCCGTCCGGGCGGCCGGGCCGGCCGTTGCGGTCCCGGCCCACCGGGGTGTCGCACTTGGAGCAGAACCGCTTGCGCTCCGGCACCTCCGGGTTCTCCAGGACCGCCAGTGACGGATCGGCGGCCGGGACGGTCGGCACCGTCACCAGGCCGGCGCCCAGCCGGTGCCGGCCGGCGGAGCTGCTGCCGCGGCTGCTGCGCACCGAGACCGAGCGGCTGCTGCCGGTGCGGGTGGAGCGGTGCGAGCGGGAGCGGCCGGACAGCGAACGGGCCGAACCGCTGCGGACCGAGGAACTGCGGACCGAGGAGCTGCGGACGGAGGAGCTGCGGGCCTGGCCGCTGTCGAGGCCGCCGCCGGTCAGGGGGGCCGAGGCGGCGCCGAGGCCGCACTCGTCGCAGTAGCCGTCGGGGTCGATCATCCCGGCGCAGTCGCGCGGGCAGGGGTCACCCGGTCCGGCGGCGGACCTCCGGCCCGCGGCCGTCCCGCCGCGGGTCCCCGTCGCCGGACCGGTGCCCGTCGCCGTGCCGGTGCCCGTCGCCGGACCGGTCCCGGTCCGGCTCGATCCGGTGCCCGCAGGCGCCGACCCGGTGCCCGTACGCGTCGAGGTGCTGCTCGCCGGGGCGAGACCGCACTCGTCGCAGTAGCCGTCCGCGTCGATCGTCCCGGTGCCGCACTCCGGTCGTACGCACGTCTCGCCCATCACCGTCAGCCCCCCTGTACCCGTCCGTCGACAGCCTGTCCGTCGGCCGGCTCCCCGCCGGCCGCCGCCCCGCCCCGCCCGATCCCGTACCGTTCGATCCCGTCCTGCACCGCGCCGCCGTACCCGGCCGCGGCGTACCCGGCACCGCTGTACCCGGTGCCGTCGTACCCCGACCCGCCCGGCTCCGCCGCGCCCGCGCCCGCCCCGGGCTCGCCCGGCGCCGGTCGCAGCGCCTGCTGGAACCGGGCCACCGCGCCGGCCGCCGCCCGCAGGTCGCACGGCGCGCTCCACAGCAGCCAGCGCGCCTTCTCGTAGCGCTCCAGCACCTCCGGGTCCTCGGCCACCCGGAGCCGGGCCGCCATCGCCTTGTACGCGTCCAGGCGCCCGCGCAGTTCGGCCCGGACGGCCAGCGGCTGGGTCACCTCGGTGAGCGACTGCCGGGCCCGGGCCAGCTCCTTGGCGGCGGCGTCCTCCAGTGCGTCGAGCAGTGGCGCCAGCCGGTACCACTGCCCGTTCTGCCGCAGGTCCAGCGCCAGCACGATCCGTTCCCGCAGCGCCGAGGCCGGTCCGGGGACGGCCGGCACCTCGGTGGCGGCGATCTTCGCCAGCACCTCGCCGCGCGCCCGCCGGGCCTCGGCCAGGGTGGCGTCGGCCCGCTGGAGCAGGTCGCCGACGCCCTGCAGCCGCTCCTCGGCGTCGTCGCGCAGCCGCAGCAGGTTCTCCAGCTCCTGCCGGACGCCGTCCAGCGCCCGCCCGGCCCGGTCGAAGCGCTCGGTGTCCACCACTCCGGAGGGGAGGCCCGGGGCGCCGCCGTCCGGCACCGTGCCGCGCTGGGCCGGGACCCTGGCGGGCCGCCAGAGGGCGAGCGGGTCGGCGCGGACCTCGGTCCGCAGCCCCTGCAGGTCGGCGTCCAGCGCCTCCAGGTCGTCGCCGAGCGGGTGGGTGCCGGAGCGCACGCCGAGCGAGGCCGCCAGGGTCTGCACCCGGCGCAGTTCGGCGATCAGCAGATCGATCCGGGCCGGCAGCGCCGTCCAGACCGCGTCGGCCGCCGAGACCACCTCCAGCACGGTGGCGTACCAGGAGTTCATCCGCTCCATGAGCTCGTCCAGGCTGACCCGCTCGACCAGCCGGGCGGGCGCGCCGAGCCGCTGCGGGCCGTCCGGCGCGCCGCCGGGCACGGTGACCGCGTCGCCGGTCAGCAGCTCGCTGAGCTCGGCGAGTTCGGGCCCGCCCGGCCTGGCCTTGCGGGCCCGCACCGCGCGGGCCGAGGCCAGCGCCTCCGAGTAGCGGTCGAACAGCGCCCAGAGCAGCGGCAGGCCCTGTCCGACGACGGACCAGCGCTCCTGGGTCCGCCCGGTCAGTCCGGCGCCGTCGAGCAGGCGCAGGCCCGGGTGGTCCTGGAGCGAGAGCAGCGCGGACTCGACCGCGTCGCGTTCCGCGCCGAGGCGCGCCAGCGCGCGGTCCACCTCCTCCCGGCTCAGTGCCGGGCCGGCCGAAGCCGCCATCGTTCCCTCCCCTCCCTCGCCTGCTGTGTTCGGTGCTCCGTGGTTCCCGGGCGGCCGGTTCCGGCGCCCGGGGAATCCGCCCCGACCCTAGCGCGCGCCCCTGCTGCCGGGCCGGGCCCGGTCGTCAAGGAACCGTCAGTGCGGCCCGCCGCTCCCGTCACCGGGGCGTCGGCCAGTGCCGGTCGGCGTCGTCCAGCAGGTAGGGCTTCAGCCAGGTGTCGTACGCCCGCCGCCAGCTGCCGCCGGTGTAGTAGTCGTTGAGCACCTGGTTCACCCGGGCCGTCAGATCGGTGCTGGTCTTCAGCATCGCGATGCCCATCACGCCCGGCCGGACCTCGCCGTCGAGCACCCGGACGGTCTGGTCCTGCGCGGCCTGGCTGGCCGCGAGCCCGTCGTCGGTCATGGTGGCGTCGACCTTGCCCAGCTGCATCAGCACCAGGCAGTCGAGGTGGTTCTGCACGGTGACGAGCTGCTTCACCGGACGGGTCTTCAGCTCCTCCTCGGCCGAGGAGCCGGAGGCGGCGCAGGCGGTGGCGCCGTTCAGCGCCTCGTCCATGGTCTTCGCGGGGGAGGACCTCGGCACCAGGACCCGCTGGCTGGTGGTGAAGTAGGGGCGGGAGAAGGCCACCTGCTCCAACCGCTCGCAGGTGATCGACATGGTCCGGACGATGATGTCGACCCGGCCCTCCTGGATGAACTTGATCCGGTCGGCGGTCGGCACCGCCTTCAGGACGACCTTCTCCGGATCGCCCATGATCGCGGTGCCGATCGCCCGGGCGAGGTCGATGTCGAAGCCCTCCACCTGACCGGTGTTGGGGTTGCGCGAGCCCCACCGGTAGCTGTTCAGGTCGATGCCGACGACCAGGCTGCGCTTGGCCTTGATCGCCTTCACGGCCGGGCCGTCCTCGCTGCTCGCCGGGACGCTGCGGTACAGGTCGCAGTCGGCCTGCCCGCTCTGCTCCGACTGCCCGGCCTGCTCCTGCTGCGCCGCCAGCGGTACCTGGCGCGGGCCGGCCGCGGGGGAGGACTCCCGCGGCCCGCCCGCGCCCAGGACCAGGGCGCCGCTCGCCAGCAGTGCCAGCGCCGCCGCCGTCCGGGCTCCGCGCAGCGCGGCCGCCCGGCCCGGGCCCCGGTTCCGACCGGTGTTCGTGCTCGTGTTCGCGTTCGTGTTGGTGACCATGCTTCCGTCCCCCCTCTACCGGTACTCGGCCAGTCGGCGGCCGAGGCCGCGCAGGGCCGCGGCCGCGGCCAGCAGGCCCAGCACCGCGATCGCCGCGGCCGCGGTGCGCAGATCCTTGTCGACGCCCAGCGCGGCGTCCCGGAACTCGCCCTCCTCCAGCACCGCCGCGTCGGCGAGCTGCCGGTCGGCGGCGGCGAACGCGGCCTCGGCCGTGTTGGGCGCGTCCGCCTCCCGGGCGGTCACGGTGGCGTCCAGCGCGGCCTGGTAGTCGCCGTCGCTCTCCAGCCTGCTCGCGGCGGTGTGCCGCTCGCGCCACCGCTGGTAGTCGGCCATGGCCTGGGCGAGCTTGGCTTCGGCCGCCGGCGGTGCCAGCGACTGGGCCTGCACCAGGGTGCCGGGCCCGGTGCCGCGCCCGGGGTCGGAGGTGAACAGGTGCTCCGTGGTCTTCGACCACAGGTCGGCGTAGACGCCGCTGGAGCCGCGCGCCACGTAGTGGAGGTTCTCCGCCAGGCGGGCCGTCAGCACGTCCACCCGGGCCGAGTTGAGCGCCCGCAGCGGTGCTCCGCCCTCGCGTTCGCCGCGTGCCAGCGCCGAGGCGGCGCCGGTCGCGGCCACCGTCAGCCACAGCACCGCGGCCAGGACGGCGGCGGTGGCGGCCACCAGCCCGATGTTGAACACCCGGTTGGTCCGCCGGAACAGCGCCATCTGCACCCAGACCAGTCCGGTCAGTGCCAGCAGGCCGAGCGCGTACCCGGCCCACGGGGTGGCCCGGGCGGCCTTCATGTCCTCGGCCAGCAGCGCGTTCTCGGCGGCCGAGAACTGTGCGGCGGCCGGCAGCAGCACGGTGCGCATCTGCTCGGAGGCGTACCGCTGGTAGGCGCCGCCGAGCGGGTAGCCCTGCCGGTTGTTGGCGCGGGCGGTCTCCACCAGCCCCGCGTAGACCGGCACCTGCTGGTTCAGCTTGGAGAGCACCTCCCGCAGCGGCGACGCGGCGGGGGTGCGGGAGGCGGATTCGGAGATCAGCTGGGAGGCCGTCCTGAGGTCCTGCTCGTAGCGTTCCCGCACGGTCCGCGGTTCGGCGCCCGCCAGCAGGAAGCCGGTGGCGGCGGTGGCGTCCGCGTCGGCCAGCGAGCGGTTGATGTCGGCGGCCGCCTGGCTCAGCGGCTGGCTGTTGTCGACCACCCGCTGCGCGGCCGCGGCCCGGGAGTTCACCTGGACGGCGGTCAGCGCGCCGAACGCCAGGGTCAGCACCGCGAGCAGCGCTCCGGCCAGCCGCAGCCGGCCCGGCGCCGTCCGGGTGGCCCGCCCCAGCCGGGCGAGCGGCCCGGTCGGCAGGACCACCGCCCCCGTGCCGCCGGCCCGTCGCTGGGCCGGCACCGTACCCGCGGGCCGACGCGGCGTGTGCGCGCCCGGCCCCTCCGTGCGTACCGGTGTCGCCACCAGCCACCCCCTCCCCTGTGGCCCGCCCCCCCGTCTCGGGGGCCCGGCCGTTGCCAGCAGTATGGCCGTCACTCCCCGCGGCCACACCCGAGTTGCGCGGATCTTGAGCTGTCCGTCCCTGCTTCGCCCGCCGGGCCCGGGTCCCCCCTCGGGCCGTGCGGCGAACGGGTCGACGCGGCACGCACCCTACGCGGTTCCCGAGTTGACCGGAGGATCGGGGTCCGTTTGTGCGGGAGTCGCGTCCGCGCCGGGGTGTCCGCGGCGGTGTGCGCCGGTGGGACGCGCTCCCCGGGCGCGAACGGTGCGGGTCGGCCCCGGCGCGCGGTCCTTCGTACGATGGCGCCATGCGCCTTCTGGGAACGATCTCCGCCGACCGTCCGCTGCTCGTCGTCGCCGTCCGGGAGGAGGCCGCCCACCTCGGCGACCGCCTTCCGGTGCTGCTCACCGGCATCGGCAAGGTCAACGCCGCGGCCGCGCTGGCCACCGTCCTCGCCGGCGGGCGGCACCCCTCCGAGGTGGTGAACCTCGGCACCGCCGGCGCCCTGCGCCCCGGCTGGGAGGGCACCCACACCGTCACCCAGGTGATCCAGCACGACCTGGACACCCCCACCCTGTACGCCCTCACCGGCCGCACCTACGGCGCGCCGCTGGTCGTCGGCAAGGGCGGCGACGGGCCGGTCCTGGCCACCGGCGACCTCTTCGTCTCCGACCCGGCCGCCCGCGACCGCCTCGCCGAGCACGCGGACCTGGTGGACATGGAGGGCTACGCCGTCGCCACGGTCGCCCACCGGGCCGGCTTGCCGGTCCGCCTGGTCAAGCACGTCAGCGACGAGGCGGGCGACGGCGCCGCCCACTCCTGGCGGGAGTCGGTCGACGACTGCGCCCGCCACCTGGCCGACTGGCTGCACGCCCAGGGCTGGTGACGGTCCGGCAGGTGCGGTCCGGAAGGTGCGTCCTAGGGTGGCCGGGTGACTGAGAACACCGACGCCCCCGCGCCCGTGCAGGCCGACCTCCGGCCGCCGGGGCTGAACGCCGACGAGCACACCACGCTGCTCACCTTCCTCGACTACCTGCGCACCTGTGTGATCGCCAAGACCGACGGACTGTCCGACGAGGACGCCCGTCGGCCCGGCGTCGCCTCCGGGACGAGCCTGCTCTGGCTGGTGCGCCACCTCACCGCCGTCGAACTCAACTGGTTCCTCTGGGCCTACCGGGGCGACGATGTCGAGCTGTGGGACGACGACGCGCCCTCGCCCGGCGACGAGACGGTGGCCGGATCGGTGGCCGCGTACCGGGAGGCGATCGCCCGGGCCAACGAGGTGATCGTGTCGGCGGCGGACCGGCCGGACCTGCCCGGCGTGCGCTCGCTGCGGCCCAACGCCGAGGCGCCGTCGATGCGTTGGCTGCTCGTCCACATGATCGAGGAGACCGGCCGGCACGCCGGTCACGCCGACATCCTGCGGGAGTTGCTGGACGGTTCGGTCGGCCGCTGACGGGGGCGGGTGGCCGCCGTCCTGACGGAGAGTGGAATACTCCCCCGCGCAGTACCCGGTGCCGCTCCGGCGGCGCCGGGTGTTTTTCACACAGGGGGAACACAAATTCATGTCATTTTCTGACAGAAACAGCGGGCGCCGTCGCACCGCGCACGCTGCCAGGACGGCGCTCGGCGCCTCGGCGCTCGCGCTGACGCTGCTCACCACCGCGGCCTGCGGCCCGGACAACAGCTCGGCCGACACCGCCGTCACGGCGGGAGCGGGTGCGGGTGCGGCGCCGAACATCGGGCTGCCGGCCAACCTCGAAGACCTGAAGAAGTGGAAGTTCGAGGACTGGGAGAAGTGGGCGAAGGACTACGCCCTCCCGGCCGCCGCCAAGGGCTTCTGGACGCTGGACAAGCTGCTCAAGGCCAAGCCCAACGAGCCGCTCCCGCCGCCCGCCGCCCCGCCGGCCGCACCGGCCCAGCCCACCCAGGCCCCGGCGCAGCCCTCGCAGCCCGCCCAGCCCTCGCAGTCGCCGGCCAAGCCCGGGCAGCCGACGCCGCCCGGTGCGCCGACC
>NZ_JZWY01001012.1:0-7375 GCF_000966955.1 Streptomyces sp. NRRL S-495 | reverse complement strand
CTCCCCCACCGCCCGGCCCACCACCACCCGGCCCAGCACCGAACCGGGCACCACCTCCCCCACCAGGACCCCGGAACCGACCCGCTCGCCCGCGCCGCCGCCCACCGGCGCCACCAAGCCCCCGAGCACCAGCAAACCCCCGACCACGGCCGACCCGGCCACCCCGCCGCCCGCCTGAGCCGGCCCGCCCTGCCTCGCGGCGCCCCGCCCTGAGCCGACCCGCCCCGCCTCGCGGCGGCTCAGGCCACCAACTCGCGCTCCAACGGCGTCCGGAACCTCGGCGTCACCCGCACCTCCCCCAGCCAGCCCACCAACCGCTCCGCCTCCGCCCCGACGGCCGCCACCGCCTCCGCCCCCACGTCCTCGAACAGCCGCCACACCACCTCACCGTCCGCCCGCTGCGCCCAGCCGCCGACCACCCGGCCGCACCACCACACCGTCGGCCCGGCGTTCCCCGCCCGGTCGAACAGGGCCGGCACGTCCTGCGGCCGCAGATACCAGTCCCGCCCCCGCCAGCCCATCACCGCCGGATCCAGCCCCGGCAGCAGCGCCGCCCACGGCTCCGGCTCCGCCACCGGCGCCTCGTCCCCCGGCAGCACCAGCCCGACCGCCGCACCCTCCGCCGCACCGCCCGTCAGCGCCACCTCCACCGCGCCCACGTCGGCCAGCGCCCGACGGACGTCCCCCAGCGTCCAGCCCGTCCACCACTTCACGTCCTCGACCGTCCCCGGCCCGTACCGCGCCAGCCAGCGCCGCACCACCTCCGCCTTCGCCTCCCGCACCGGCACGTCCGGCCACTGCTCCACCGGCGCCCACGGATAGCTGCTGCTCAGCCACGACCCGCGCGGCCGCGACCGCCGCACATGCCCGTCCGAGGCCAGCAGCCGCAGCAACCGGCTCCCCACACTCTGCTTCGCCTCGTACGGCTTGCCCACCGCCATCAGCATGGTCTCGCGCAGCGCCGGCACCTCCGCACCCAGCTCGGCCGTGGTCGCCTCCCCGCGCGCCGCGAGCACCGCCAGCACCGCCCGCTCGGTCTCCGCCAACCGCGCCTCGCTCCACCCCTCGGCGAACTCACCGAGGTGCTTCAGCAGCGTCGCCCGCTCCTTCACCGCGATCGGCCGGGCCGCCGCCGCGCTCACGAACGGCGCGAACTCCTCGGTCACCGCGAAGAGCGTCCGCCGCATCGACAGCAGCTTCACCAGCGAGACGTCCTCGTACAGCGCCCGCTCCACCTCCACCGCCGACGGCTCCCGCAGCCGCGCGCACGCCGACAGGTACACCGTCGCCGGATCGGAGGCGTGCAGCCCGACCACCGCGTCCGCGGTCTCCTCCACCCGCGCCACCCGCGCGGCCGGCGCCAGCAGCTGCCGCAGCCCCAGCCGCGCCCGCCGCTGCCCGTCCCCGACCGGAACCACCCCAGTGCTCACCATGGCCGGGATCCTACGGGCCGTCACCGACAACCGATCGGAGGAGAATCCGACTGGCGCGGACCGGTCTTGACCGGACACAGCGCGCCCGGGCCACACTGGGATCCGCCCTGAGCGTCCGCCGTCGCCCCGGCCGCGAGGCCACCCCACCGAGGAGTCCTCATGAACCGTCCGTCCGCGTTACGCCTGCGCGCCGCCGCAGCCCTCACCGTCCCCGCCCTCCTGCTCGGCGGAGCCACCACGGCCCTGGCCACCACGACCCTGGCCGCCCCGGCCGGCGCCGCGTCCACCCCGGCCGCCCCCGCCCGGACCACCACCTGGACCGAGACGGCGGTCTTCGTCGGCACCGCCTACGGGCACACCCCGAACTCGGCGATCGTCGCCGCCGGCGAAGTGGCCTACACCAAGGCCGTATCGGCGTTCTGGCTGCGCAGCGAGTGCAACATCGGCCTCACCAGTGCGACCTCGGACGGGCTCGGCTGGTACCTGGGCGAGGCCCGCCTGTACTGCCGGCGCTGACCGGCCGCCGTCCCGCCGGGGCACTCCGGCCCCCCGGAGCGCCCCGGCGGGCTCAGCTGTTCGGCGACAGGACGAAGAGCGGGAACACCCGGCGCTCCGGCACCTCGCCGATCTCCGCCATCGCCGCCCGAATCTCCCGCAGGTGGTCGACCGTCAACTGCAACGGCGCCTCGTACGGCTGGTAGGTGTACCGGATCGGATAGTCCACCCCCGGCTTCGCACTCATCTCGATGTGGCAGCCCAGCACATGGCTGACGGTCCGCGCCTCGCAGAACTCCACCAGCCGTCCGATCGAACGCCCGAACGCCGCCCAGTCCTGGATGTAGAGCCGCCCCGGGTAGACCGTGTCACCGGTGAGCAGGAACCCGCTCCACCGGTCGAAGAACGTCACCGCCGCCTCGTGGTGCCCCGGCGTCGCCAGACACTCCAGCACCCGGCCCCCGAGGTCGACCCGCGCCACCGCGTCCGGGTCCGCGTCGAAACCGAGGAACGCCCACGCGGTCGCCTTGTCCGCCCGCACCAGCCGGGTGTCCGGCCGCCCCTCGAACTGCCCGTCCCCCGCGACATGGTCCCCGTGCGCGTGGGTGTGCAGCACCAGCAGCTCGTACCCGTCCCGCGGGTTGCGCTCCAGCCACTCGCCGAGGAGCCCGTCGACGGTCTCCCGCAGCGGGAAGAACTCCGCCGACGCGGTCGCCCCGGTGTCGATCAGCACCGCCCGCTCATTGCCGAACAGCAGGAACAGGAACGGCGCCTCGTAGTTGACCGCCATGTTCTGCCGCAGGATCACGGTGTGCTCGTCGTACCGATGGACCTGGATGTCCGGATCGGTGTTGTGCTTCGCCGACTCCGAGCCGTGGATCCACCGCACCCCGTCCAGCCCGCCCACCGGCGAAGCCGCCCCACCGAAGTCGACCCAAGAGCCGTTCCCGCCCATACCCGTCCCCCTTGCTCCGTGTACGCCGCTCCGCGCAACCCGTCCCCCTCCGGCGACGCTACCACCGCGAACAGCCGGCCCCCGGGCTGCCGGGAACGACGGCGGGCCGCCGCGCCCGAAGCGCTGCGGCCCGCCGGAAGCCCGCGTTCAGCGGCTCACAGGTACAGCCCGGTCGACCCCTCGGTGTCACCGAAGCGCATCGCGGCCACGGCGTGCAGATCGCGCTCCCGCAGCAGCACATAGGTGGCGCCGCGGACCTCGACCTCCAGCTTGTCCTCGGGGTCGTAGAGCACCCGGTCGCCGGGCTCCACGGAGCGCACGCTCTGGCCGACGGCGACCGCCTCGGCCCAGGCGCAGCGCTTGGAGATCTCGGCCGTGGCCGGGATGAGGATGCCGCCGGTGGAGCGGCGCTCGCCCTCCCCCGCCTCGGTGCGCACCAGCACGCGGTCGTGCAGCATCTTGATCGGCAGCTTCTCGCCCAACCGGTCGTGGCGCCGCTCGTCGGCCTCGGCGGGGAGGGACTGCTGGGTGGGTTCGTCGTTCGTGCTCACGACCCCGAAGGTACCGCCCCCGGGCACGGCGCGTGACGCCAGCCCGGTCCCACCACGGACGGCGCCACCCCGGACGACGCCACCACGGACGGCCGCGCCCCGGACGACACCGGGCCGGACGACGCCGGGCCGGGCACCAGGTGCCCGGCCCGGGGACGTGCCGCCGCGGCTCAGCCCTTGCGGCGCTTGCGCGCGGAGGCGACCAGCAGCACCAGACCGACCCCGACCAGCGCGGCCGGGACGATCCGCTCCTTGCGCGGCTGCCCCTTCTCGTCCACGAACTGCGCCCGGGCCTGCTCGACCAGCCCGCTCGCGGCCACGTACGCCCGGCCCGCCTTCTCCTCGACCGCGGCCACGGCCTTCGCCTTGACCTGGGCGGAGATGGTGGTCGGATGCACCCGCACGGCGAGCTCGTCCAGGGTCGCCGCCAGCTGGGTGCGGGTACGGGTGATGTCCGCCTCGATCTGGGCGGTCGTCCGCGCCGACTTGTCCGTAGTGCTCGCCTCGCCCACTCGGGCCACCCCATTCACTGATGTTGTCCTGTGCGACTGACCCAGTGTGTCAGCTGCCACCCGGGCCCGCGCGGCCCCACCCACCATCAGGGGTAAGTTGGCCGTGGTACGACTGCCCGCCCAGCACCAGGAGAAACCCCGTGAGTGAGCGTCTCCAGCCCGGTGACACCGCGCCCGCCTTCACCCTGCCCGACGCCGACGGCAACGACGTGTCCCTGGCCGGCCACCTCGGCCGCAAGGTGATCGTCTACTTCTACCCGGCCGCGCTCACCCCCGGCTGCACCAAGCAGGCCTGCGACTTCACCGACAACCTCGAGGTCTTCGCCGGCGCCGGCTACGACGTGATCGGCATCTCGCCGGACAAGCCGGAGAAGCTCGGCAAGTTCCGCGAGGCCGAGGACCTCAAGGTCACCCTGCTCTCCGACCCGGAGAAGAAGGTGCTGGAGGCCTACGGCGCGTTCGGCGAGAAGAAGCTCTACGGCAAGACCGTCACCGGCGTGATCCGGTCGACCGTGATCGTGGACGAGCAGGGCAAGGTCGAGCACGCGCTGTACAACGTGAAGGCGACCGGCCACGTGGCCAAGCTGCTGCGCGACCTCAAGGTCGAGGCGGCCTGACCCGGGGCTTCCCCCAGGGCTTCTCCCGGGCCTTCCCCCGGACGACGCAGCGGTGGCGGCGCACCCCCCGACCGGGTGCACCGCCACCGCCGTCTCTCACCTCAGGCGACCGCTGTCATCAGCAGGCGCCGAGGTCGCTCCAGACACCCCAGGCGCCGCTGGCGCTCGGGTCGTCGCCCTTGGTCCACCACTTGTTCTGGTAGTAGTGGCCCTTCCAGGAGACCTTGGTCGTGGTGGCGTAGGTGGTACCCGCGTCCCAGCTCGGCGCACCCGCGCAACCGGCCGGCGGAGTCGTCGGCGGCGTGGTGGGCGGAGTGGTCGGCGGGGTCGTGGGAGGCGTGGTCGGCGGGGTCGTGGGAGGCGTGGTCGGCGGAGTGGTCGGCGGCGTCGTGGGAGGCGTCGTCGGCGGGGTCGTGGGAGGCGTGGTCGGCGGCGTGGTCGGCGGGGTCGTACCGCCGTCCACCGCGCCGCGGGTCAGGTCGCCCTTGAGCCCGTACAGCGTGCCGGCCACGTTGACCGTCCAGTTGGACGGCGTGGACACCGGCAGGTAGTAGACGAAGTCCAGGTCGACCGAGGCACCCGGGGCGAGCGACTGCCAGCCCGGCAGCTTGACCGACACCCGGTTGTAGTTGCCCTTCAGACCGCCCACGTTCGGACCGGTGTGGTCCTGCTTGATCACCGTCAGACCGAAGCCCGACTGGTCCTTGGCGTTGCCCGGGGCCGAGTTGCCGTAGTCGAACTGGAACTCGGTGCCGCCCGGCAGGGTCAGCGTCGAGTTGTTGACGATGTGGATCTTCGGGTTGATCGGGTAGTTCGAGTCACCCAGCGCGAAGTTGGTGAACGACACGTCGACCGGCAGCGTCTGCTGCGGCAGCGCCGTCGTCGAACGGATCGCCCCGTACGGCGAGGCCGCCTTGAACTTGTCGTACATCAGCGAGGTCAGCGTGCTGCCGGGCACGTACTGGCCCTTGCCGCCGTTCGCGGCCGCGTCCCACTTGTAGTCGCCCGCGAGTTCCCAGATCATCGCGCCGCCGGCGCCCTGGTTGACGATGTAGTCGGCCTTGGCACCGACCGACTGCTCGTCCTCGGTCGACAGGAAGACCTTCTTGGTGTCGTTCCACAGCCACGGCGCGACCAGCGAGGAGCTGTAGTTGCGCACGTAACTGCCCTGCAGCGCGGTGTCCTTGACCCCGTACTTGGACAGGTAGTCGGGCAGGACGCCCTTCTCCAGGTTCTTCGCGTGCCACATCGGGTTCGACCCGGCCGGGGACTCCTTGCCCGCGTCGTCCTTGTCGTTCCAGATGTTGTCGATACCGACCGCGCCGTCACCGCAGGAGGTCAGGCCGGCGCCGACCGGGCAGGTCGTCGCCGCGGCGGTACCCCAGAGGCCGTTGGTGCCGCCCTGGACGTTCTTGAAGCCGCGGGTGTAGTACGGCAGGCCGACATTGACCCGGCCGCCCGGCATCGAACCGCGGAAGTAGTGGTACGACCAGTCCGCGTTGAGATACCCGATCCCGCCGTACTGGCCGGTGCCGTAGACATTGGCCGCCGCCAGCTCGCCGTCCTTGCCGTCGTCGAACAGCGAGGCGTTCGGGCCGACGTACTTGTTCCAGGCGCCGTGCAGGTCGTACGACATGATGTTGACGTAGTCCAGGTACTGCGCCACCTGGAAGGTCTCCATGCCGCGCAGCAGGTAGCCGGACGACGGGGCCGCGACCGAGAGCAGGTAGTGCTTGCCGTCGGCGGCACCCGCCCGGTCCAGCTTCTCCCGCAGGGTCTTCATCAGGGCGGCATAACCCTTGGCCAGCGAGCCGCGCTTGCTGTTGGCGAGTTGCCAGTCCAGCGGGTTGCCCGCGTCCTTCATCGAGGTCGGGTACTCGTAGTCGATGTCGACGCCGTTGAACCCGTACTTCTTGATGAAGTCGACCGACGAGGCGGCGAAGGTGTCGATGCCCGCCTGGTTGACGCTGCCGTCCGGGTTGACGGTCATCGAGTAGAAGCCGCCGGTGTTGACGCGCTTGCCGTCGTCACCGAAGTAGCCGCCCGTCTCCGTCCAACCGCCCACCGAGACGAGGGTCTTGACGTTCGGGTACTGCTTCTTGTACTTGGTCAGCAGGTTGAAGTGCCCCTTGTAGGGCAGCGACGGGTCGAGCTCGGCGCCGGGCACGCCGGGGAACGAGATGCCGGTGGCCTCGTTCTTGTCGTTGTCGGTGCCGACGGACAGCTTGTTGTCCGAACCGACATGCCCGAAGGCGTAGTTGAGGTGGGTGACCTTGTCCCACGGGATGTCGCTGACCAGGTACGGCGGCGTGCCGTCCTTGCCGGTGCGCCAGCCGGTGAAGTAGCCGATGATGCGGCGCTGGTGGTCGGCGCCCATCTTCTCGCGGCCGTTGGTGTCGTAGACGCTGCAGTACGGGACGTCGACACCGGGCGTGGCGTAGAGGCCGTCGGGACGACAGGCGGCATTGTCGACGGTGGCGGACGCCTGGGAGGGCGCCGCGCCCAGCGTGGCCATCAGCAGGCCGGCCATGGTGGCCGCAGCCAGCGAGGCCAGGCCGGCGCGGGCCGCCGGGCTCTTGGACCGACGGGCAGCGGTGGGACGCCGCTCCGCCGTGGATCGGATCAACACTCGGTCCTCCGGGCAGAGTGTCGGCGCGTGCCTGTGGGGGAGCACGCACGTGGGGGAAAGCAGATTGGCGCCGAAGCTATGTGGTCTGAACCACATAGGTCAATAGGTCTGTACCAATTGGTAATCAATTCCCCAACCCCGCCGCTCGAACGGCCCCCTCCACCCGTCACCCCGACCCCACCG
>NZ_JZWY01001011.1:0-1939 GCF_000966955.1 Streptomyces sp. NRRL S-495 | reverse complement strand
ACCCACCCCATGGCAGACCTACGACACCACCTGACAAAGCACTACTAGGGTCTGTCCGGCGGATCGTCTCGGGCTGGTGCAGGCACGCCCGGTACGGCTGAGTTGTCGTGGGCCGCAGCAGTCACGCGAACGACGGCCATCGGTCGGCGGCCCACTCCCGCCAGTCGACCCATCCGGGCGGCGGGCCGGCGCCCCTGCGGCCCGCCAGCTCCGCCGTGTCGGGTTCCTCGAAATGCGCGCGCCCGTGCAGGATGTCGGCCTCGGAGATCGGCAACGTCTCCTCGGGGGTGGTCGCCCAGCGGTGGGCGATACGGGTGCGTTGGGTCTCCTCGTCCACCGGCAGGTAGACCATGCGGAAGCACGCCCCCTCGGCCTCCACCAGCCAGCGGATCGCGGACCGTTCGTCCCGTGACCAGCAGCCGTAGTCCACGACGACGGCGGTGCCCAGTCTGACCGCCTCCAGGGCGAGCCAGAGCATGCGCCCCTCCAGCACATCGCGCTTCCCGTCCGCCTCCGCCTCGCCGAACAGGGGAATCATCCAGTCGTCGGGCGTCAGACGCAGCGCGCCGTGCTCTGCGGCGAGCTGCCGAGCCCGTGTGGTCTTTCCGGCCCCCGGCAGGCCGACCATCAGGAACAATGTGGTCACCCCCAGANCCCCCAGATCGTGGCAGGGAAGCGAATCAGGAAGCCACCGTTTTTATCCGCCCGAACACGGGCTGAGTGTCCCTTGTCGGGGGTGTGGTGGCTGCCTCGTCCGCGCTGGCTGATCTCCTGCCTGACCTGTCGGTGGACCGGCCGCTCCTGGTGGCGCGTCTGCTCGAGCTCGGCCGGCCACGTCCCAGGCTCGAACTGTCGCAGGAGGCATGGACCGTCCTGGCGCAGGCGGGCGGAACTGTCGCGGCGCTCTACCGGCATCTGAGGGCGACCGTTCCTGAGGGATCGACGGTGCCTTCGCTGCCGACCGTCCACCGGATGGTGAAGCGGGATCTGGAGACGGGGCGGGAGCTTCCGCCCCGCCAGGAGCGACGACCACCCTGGCGCCGCGGTCCGGGTCGGTGGCGGCGAGCAGCAGTTCGACGAAGCGGGCGCGTTCGGCGGTATCGGTGCAGAGCGTGAACGCCTCCTCGAACTGGTCGACGATGAACACCGCGCCCCGGTCGGTGTTCTTCGGCGCGAGCAGTTCCGCGTGGGTGCGGGCGGGGTGCGGACCGGGGGTGAGGATACGGATCCCGGTCGGCCGGTTCGGGCCGGGGCTCTCGCGCAGGGCCGGGGCGTGAGGGGTTGCCCGGTCATTGTCCACGGTGATGGAAGGGGGCTGCTGGACAACGCCGCAGCGGCGAAAACTGAGGTCACGGCTGATTCGCCGGATCCCGACGGGCCGTCCGTCACCGCACCGCCGCTCCCGTTCGTGCAAGGGCGCGGAGTGCACCGGCGGGCACCCGGTAGGGCCGGCGGACCCATGACGCGGAGGAGAGGGATGAACGCACGAAGGAAGGCGGCCGGCGCGCTGGCCGCCGTCGTGCTGGCCGGTCGGCACGCTGCTCGGGGCCGCGGGCGTGAGCACGGCCGCGGCGGCGGACCACGGCGCGACGGTCCTGCCGAGCGCGGCGGCGTACGGCAGGACCGACCTGAACACGGTCGTGGACCAGTGGAGCCACTGGACGCCCGACGCCCGGGACTCCTCGCACGCCGGCTGGCTCTACAAGGGGTCCAACTACTTCTACTGCTGGACCACGGGCGCGACCTGCACCGGCAACGGCCGCACCAGCGCCGTCCGGCTGAAGACCGACGACGACAGCGGCAACCGCAACGTGTACGTCACCGATGTCTACCTGGACAAGTGGGCTACGCCAACGACACCACGGTCCTGCCCCGCTGCTGACCGACCGCCGTACCCGGCGGCCGGGGGGAAGCTCCTCCCGGCCGCCGGCCGCCGGCC
>NZ_JZWY01001010.1:0-3909 GCF_000966955.1 Streptomyces sp. NRRL S-495 | reverse complement strand
CCGCCGGCCGCCGGCCGCCGGCCGTTGCCGTCGGTGTGGGCGGGGCGGAGGTCCGTCGACGCCTGCGCCGTCGTTGTCGACCTCGGTATCGCCGTGGTTCCCGGTGCTCCGACGCTGCGGCGTGTCGTCGGGCAGTCCGGGCAGCATCGTGAGTGTCAGGGTGGCGGCTGTGGTGGTTGTGGTGGGTGGCGGTCACGTCGGTGTGTGCGGCGTTCGCGGGTGTCGGTCGACGTGTCGGCCTGGGCCGTCTGGTGGAAGTGACTGTGTGCTGGTGTTGATGCGGTGGACCGTTGCGTTCGGCGGGCCTGCTGTCGTCGTTCCGGGTGCGGTGGCCGGTCCGGGCGGCCGTCAAGTGGCCGGGACCGGGTCGCGCCAGATGTCCATCGGAACGGCGCGGACGGCGCGTCCGTCGGTGTCGAGGATCCGGCCCATCCGTTTCACGGTGCGCAGCGACACCCGTCGTTCGGCCACTCGCAGGTCGGGGAACCTGCGGGTGAGCGCGGTCTCCAGGCGCTGGACGTCGGCGAGGGAGCGTTGCCAGACGGAGAGGAGGAGGTTGTGCGTGCCGGTGACGGACACGCACAGCCGGGTCTCGGGGAGTCCGGCGAGTTGGGGGCCGACGGTGTCGAGCCGGTCCGGGGGGAGGTCGGCCCGGAAGGTCGCCAGGACGGGTCGGCCGGCATCGCGGGCGGCGATCTCGCAGCGGAAGCGGATCGCGTCGGAGGCGGCCAGCCGGTCGAGGCGGCGGCGCAGCGTGGACGGGCTCAGCCCGGTGGCGGCGGCCAGCCCGGCCTGGTCGAGGCGGCCGTCGACGCCCAGTCTGATGAGCAGTTCCCGGTCCTCTTCACGGACTTCGGCCCGCACTGCGGACGGCTTCCCGTTGCCCGCCGGCTTGTCGTCGTGCAGTTCCCCGCGCTGAGCCGGGTCCAGCGAGTCCAGTCGCCAGCGGATCCCCTCGGCGTAGAAGCCGGTCGCGAGGTGGACGCGGACGGCGTCGACCCCGGGGAGGCGGCCGAGGCGTTCGGTGGTGTAGCGGGAGAGTGCCGCCAGGTCGGTGAAGGCCGCGGTGACGGCGAGGTCGCAGCCCTGGGAGAAGTGCTCGATGCTCATCACGTGCGCGTCCTCGGCCAGTTCGTCGGCGATCCGTGCGGTCCGGTCGGGGGCGCAGTCGAGGTCGAGGTGGGCGACGCAGCCGCGGTCCTCGGGGTGCGGCAGGCCGTAGGCGGTCACCCAGGCGATCCCGGCCTCCGAGAGCCGCCGCCAGCGGCGGGCCGCGGTGACCGGGCTGATCCCGAGGGTCTGGCCGAGCAGCGACCAGGGCGCCCGGGGCCGCAGCTGCAGCGCGTTCACCAGGGCGAGGTCGAGCTCGTCGACCGTCACCTCCGTGCCGGTCACCGTCGGCTTCCGGTCGATTCGTTCATGGGAGGGCCTTCTCGTGGTGTGATCCTGCGAAATCGCGGGAGACTCCCGCCGCGAGGCCCAGAATCACGGAACGAGTCCGCTCCGCACAACTTCCCGCCGCACGCGGGTCCGATGGAGGTACCTGTGTCCCTGCACGACGACGCCCTCGCACTGGCTCCGGATCTGGTCCGGCTGCGCCAGGACCTGCACCGCTTCCCCGAGTTGGGCCTCGACCTCCCGCGCACCCAGGAGCGGGTGCTGCAGGCCCTGGACGGCCTGCCGCTGGAGGTGGGCCTGGGCACCGGCCTGAGTTCGGTCACCGCGGTACTGCGTGGCGGCCGGCCGGGACCGGCCGTGCTGCTGCGCGGTGACATGGACGGCCTGCCGGTCGTGGAGAAGGCCCCGGTGCCGTTCGCCGCCGAGAACGGCGCGATGCACGCCTGCGGACACGATCTGCACACCGCCATGCTCGCGGGCGCCGCGCAGCTGCTGGCCGCACGGCGGGAGGAACTCCACGGCGACGTGGTCTTCATGTTCCAGCCCGGCGAGGAGGGCTGGGACGGCGCCGGCGCCATGCTCGCCGAGGGCGTGCTGGACGCGGCGGGCCGGCGCCCGGTCGCCGTGTACGCCCTGCACGTGTCGTCGACCATGCCGCACAAGGAGTTCAGCTCCCGGCGCGGGCCGATCCTCGCCGCGTCCGCCGCACTGCACGTCACCCTCCACGGTGCCGGCGGCCACGGCGCGGTGCCGCACCGGGCCAAGGACCCCGTACCGGCGGCCTGCGAGATCGTCACCGCCCTGCAGACCATGGTGACCCGTCGCTTCGACGTGTTCGACCCGGTGGTGATCACCGTCGGGCTCCTGCAGGCCGGCACCCGGCGCAACATCATCCCCGACACCGCCCGCTTCGAGGCGACGGTGCGCACCTTCTCCGCCGAGGCACAGGCCCGGGTCGCCGACGCCTCGGTGGAGCTGGTCAGGGCCATCGCCGCGGCCCACGGCCTGCGGGCGGAGATCGAGTACCTGCCCGAGTACCCGGTGACCGTGACCGACGGGTCCGAGACCGACTTCCTGGCGGACACCGTCCGGGACGTCTTCGGCGAGGAGCGCTTCCGGACACTGGCGAACCCGATCCCCGGCTCGGAGGACTTCTCCCGGGTGCTCGAGGCGGTCCCGGGCTCCTTCGCCTGGCTCGGCGCCGCCCCGAAGGGCAGCGACCCCGACAGCCTGCCGTCCAACCACTCGCCCCACGCCGAGTTCGACGACGCCGTGCTCCCCGACGGGGCCGCGCTCTACGCCGAACTCGCCGCCCGCCGCCTCGCGGCCTGAACCCGTACCCCGAAGAAGGAACGACCGAGCACATGACCGAACCGCGCGAGGTGGTCGAGCGGCAGCTCGCCGCCTACAACAGCCACGACATCGACGCCTTCGTCGCCACCTACGCCGAGGACGTCACGGTCCACCGGGCCGACGGCAGCCTCCTGCAGGGCAGGCAGGCCCTGCGGGACAGGTACGCCGGCCAGTTCGCCGAGGGCCGCTGCCGGGCGGAGATCGTGGGGCGGCTCACCGAGGGCGACCGGGTGGTCGACCACGAGATCGCCCACGGCCTGGCCGACGAGCCGGTCCGCGTCCTGGTGGCCTACCGGGTGCGCGAGGGCCTCATCGACCGCGTCGACTTCCTCGGCTGAACAGCCCGGCCCCCTACCGGCAGGCGAGGGGACCGAAGCACGTCCCGGGCAGCACAACGGCCGGTCGGCCCGACGTCATGCCGGGCCGACCGGCCCCACGCGGTCGAGCGCCGGAATCCGCTGCTGGCCATCGGCTTCCTCCTCTGTGGGCTCCTGCCGCAGGGCCGAGGCCTGAACGGCCGCTGACCGGTGCATCCCGTCGGTCCGGCGGGAATCCGTCGGGTCGGTCCGCCGAGGCGTCGGGCGGGTGTTCCCGGTCGGGCCCGCGTCCACGAGGCAGGCCCGACCGGCACCGACCTGCCGGCCTCGCCGGTGTCCGGGATTCGCCGCGGCGTCCCGGGAGTCCCGGCACCGCCCGCTGTACCCGATGTGCCCGCTCGACGCGGTGCTCGGCGTGCTGCACGAGCCGGCCCGCCGTCAGCCTCGCTCTTCTGTCCTCCTGGTTCGACCAGGTGCCAGTGCGAAATGCGACACGACGACGTGCTCCTCACGGCCGGGGCCCGACCTCCACCGGTTCCTTGTGCGGGCGAGGCACGCGAGGATGCCGCTGCCGCTCCACGAACTGCGCCGGCGCCGCCGGGCTCTGGGCGAACTGGTCGGTGCGCGACCCCTTCGGCGCGGCGTCTGCGGCGGCCCGCGCGGCCACCACCTCCTGGTCCTCCGCCGGCCGGGGCCGGCCGGCCCTGTGCCCCTCTCTGCCCGGGGGCCGGGCTGCTGCGCGGTCGTGGGCCGGTACCGGTCGTCCCGGAGGCGCTTGCGATCGCCGGGCGGGCGCTGACAGGCACGGGCGTACCCGGATCAGGTGGAGGCGCCGGAACGG
>NZ_JZWY01001009.1:0-5720 GCF_000966955.1 Streptomyces sp. NRRL S-495 | reverse complement strand
CCTCCACGTGCACACGCACCGCGGCCTTGGCCAACCGGTCCACGGACACCCGCCCTCTCGGCTCAGGCCCCGGACCCTCGGGCTGTCGCCGTGTACAGGCCGCGCCCGGGCCGCTGCGCCCGGCCGTCCTTGGCGAGGCGTTCCAGCCGGGTACGGACCGCGTTGACGTTCGCCTCGAGCGGTTCCAGCCCGAGCTTCTCGCTCACTTCACGGGCACGCATCGGTCCTGCCGATCCGGACAGGACCGCCAGGACGCTGTCCGCGTCCGTCACCGTTCGCCGCCCGGCGGCCGGCGCCGCGGTGGGGGGCTCGGCGTCGACGGGGCGCGAGCGCGACGCGGTCCGTCCTGTTCGGGCGGTCGGGTCCTGCTTCGCTGCCGTCTTCGTGCCGCCGCCGGTCTTCGCGCCGCGTGCCGAGGCCCGCGTGGGCTCTGTCTTCGCCGGTGTTGCCTTGGCGGGCTTTTCCTTCGCCTCTTCGGCCTTCGCCTCTTCGGCCTTCGCCGGTTCGGCCGTCTTCCGTGCCGAGGCCTTCCGTGCCGGGGTCTTCCTGGCGGGCGTCGCCTTCTTCGCGCCGCTCGCCGCGCCGGCCGCGACGGCGGCGGGCTCGGTGGGGGCCGGTGCCCCCGGAGTGGATCCGGCCCGCTCGGCGTCCCGCGCGGCCTCCGCCGGTACGGGCGGAGCGGCGGCCGCGGGCGGCGGGTCCCCGTCGGTGCGAGCGGGCGCACCGGAGAGCAGTCGCAGTGCGTCGAGAGCCTGGTGGACGGCGTCCCGTTCGGCGCTCGCGGCGCCGAGTTCGGCCTGCGCCCGAAGCAACCGTTCCTCCACCGCGGGTAGTTGTACTTCCAGGACGAGGATGGTCGAGCCCACACTCGTGTCCGTTCCGAACGTTGCCACGATCACTCCCGTTGCGTTGTCACCATCCGTACCGGCGAATGTACGGCCCACAGGGCGTGCCGTACGCGGAATGCGGAATTTCCGGGAGGGCGACGCAAACAGGCGAGTTGCAAAGGGGGGGTGGGATCGGCGCAACCTCGCTCAGGTGCGCCGACCCGATCCACGGCTCGGCTCCCACCACCCGCAGGGGCCGGCGGCACAGGCACGTCGCAGTGGCGCGGCGGCCGGGAGTGAACCGGGTGCCCGCGCTGACATCCTCCGCGCTGGTCCTGTCCGTCGCGTTCGCACCGACCGGCGCGGGGGAGTGGTCGCGTCCGATCGCCCTGGCCGGTCTGGCGGCCACGGGCTGGGGCGTTGTCAGGGCACTCCGGCCGCGCCCCGGCGACTGACCGGCGACCGGGCGGTGCCGCCGAGCCGGATGCTGCTGCTTGTGCATCGAGCAGCGGGGCGGTTCTGGCGTGGGCGGGAGCGCCGGAGACCGAGGCTCTGATGCCCAGGCGCCAGTCGCGTTCCGCGCACCTCGCACGCCGGATCCTCCGAGGTCGCATTCGACAACGGGGCCGCCGATGGCGGTCCGCCCACGTTCGGCACTGTCCACTTCGTGGGCGTCGGCTTGGGCCGGAGCCGAACAGCCCGACGGGGCCTCTGTCAGGTACGGGGCCGGGGTGTGCGGGTGATCAATTCCTTGGGGAAGTGCTCGGTGCCGGTGACGTTGCCGGGTCCGTCGAGGCGGAGGGCGAGGCCGGGGATGCCGCGCAGGGGGCCGAGGTCGAGGCAGTGGCCCCGGTGGTAGTGCGAGACGGTGAGTTTGCGGAGACCGGGAAAGGTTCGGGCGACGGCATCGAGGGTGGGCGTGTCTGCCGATTCCCTCCAGTTCCCCAGGTAGAGGTCTTGCACCTGAGGGAGCAGTACGGGGTGGTTTTCCAGATCGCGCTCCGCGCCGAGCTGGAGCAGGAGGGTTTCCAGTCGGGGTAGGGCGTTCAGTTCAGTGAGCCCTGTGACGGGACCGCACAGGTTCAGGGAGGTCAGGTTGTGCCAGCGTGAGATTCCCTCGAGTGCCAGGCCCTCACAAGCGGTGCTGCCCAGGAACAGATGGGTCAGTTCGGCCTGGACGGGAAGGGTATCGAGGCGCCGGTCCGGCAGGGCCATGTCCAGGCTCAGCTGCTGGAGTCCTGAGAGGTGCCGGAGAGTATCGGGGTCGACGGACGTGCAGCCGAAGAGTGAGAGGCTCTCGAGGCCGCTCCGGTGGGCATCATTGATGTCGGTGAGGTTGAGACACCGATAGAGGGCCAGGTGCCTCAAGTCGGGACACGACCGCAGGAAGCCCAGGTCCTGCACGGAAGGGTTGTTCTCGATACGAAGGAACTCGGTCGTCGCACTCAGCGAGGCGGTCAGCCCGCCGATGGGCAGATCACCTTCCGCGGTGATGCCTAACGGGGGCGCCAGCGCGGGCAGAACGGCCAACTGCTCCAACGTGGTGACGTGCACGATCTGGCGCCCGGGCAAGTGAGCAAGGACGTCGTGAGCGTATTCATGGGTATCGAACCGGCTCCAAGCGTCCTGCAGCTCCCACGCGACCGCTGGGCGACTGGAGCTACGGAACCTCTGCAGGAGGTGCATCGCCGCGTCGCCGCCGACGAGAGCGGCGGTGCGTACGACCGCAGCCTCCTCGTCGCCCTCGAGGTTCTCGGGACCGGGCAGCAACTCCAGGACGACCGGACCCACTGCGGCAAGCTCCTCCGCTTCCTGGGAACTGCGCGGAGGCAGCAACGTAGCGGTGCGTCCCTGGATCTCCTGCCGCACGGCAGGGTCGAGTTCGGTGGCGTACTCCAAGCACGCGGTCGCCAGGAGGTACAGCCGCGTGCGGTGAAGCGGTGTGCGGTCCCCGCGGGCGATCAGACGCCGTAGCAGCGAAGCGCGTTCGTGGGGGCGGGCGTGACCCACGGCGATCCGCACCACATCCTCCCACTGGTCGTCGTGGGCGTGGCGTACCAGCAGGGGGAGATCGCGAGCCTCCACCGCGGCCTTCGCCCCGAGGTAGTCCTGGAAAGTGCGGTGGACGAAGTCGACCGTATCCGTTGTGGGAGAGCGCAGCAGGCCGCTGCGTGCCAGCAGATGTGCGAGGACCGTTCGCGCGTTGCCCTGGCTCTGAACCTGGGGCATGGCCGGCAGCGCCTCACCGAAGATGTGCAGAGCCGTGTCCAGGTCCATCTCGGTCTGTCCGTTGCGGACCAGCCAGTACGCCAAGCGCTGCAGCAACTGGACGCTCTGATGCTCCGTGAGTACGAGGCCCTCGGGAGCCGCGATGCCACGTTCCCGATCGCGGCGTACCAGCAGCATCGACAGCGCAGCCTCGTACAGTTCCATCCGGTGCTGCGGAAGATGCCCGCGCCGATCACGGTGCAGCCCGCACATCAGCGCACACAACAGCGGCGTCGTGGCAAGCCGTGCCAGATCTCGCTGGGAGCGCACCGCGCTCTTCAACGCGGCTTCCAGATCGGCCAGATGAGCGCGCTCCTCATCGCCCACCACTCCGGCAGCGGCAGCCGCGTGCCAGCGCGTGGCGAACACCGTCACATCGGCCGCACTCATCGCACGGACCGTCAGCTCCGTGAACCCGGACCCCGCCAGCCACCCGTCGGGAACGGCGGAGGGCGGCGGAGGGCCGGCCCGTGACGACCACCGAAACCTGGGGGTAGGCGGCGATCAACTCCAGCAACCACGATCTGGTCCTCTCCCGCTGCGCCCAGGGAACTTCGTCCAGGCCGTCGACCAGGAGAAGGCCCCGCCCTGCGGCCAGTACCTGATCGGCCCAACCTGCGGGCTGGGCCGGGTCCAGCGGGCAACCGACCGCCGAGAGGAACTCCTGCGGGCCGGGCAACTGCCCGCGGCGCACCAGGGTACGCAACGGCAGGAGGAACGGAACGCTGCCCCTCAAGTGCCCCAACTGCTCGGGAAGCTCCCCGCGGGACGAGGACACCGCCAGCCACTGCAGGAGCGTCGTTTTGCCACTGCCGGCCAGTCCTCGCACCAGCACGCGCCGGTGACCCGCCAGCGCCTGTTCGGCCCGGTCGATCCGCACCTGCGGGCCGGCCGGCCCCGGCGCTCCCTCGTGGCCCCGGGTATCTGCCGAAGGATGCCGTTCGGTGCCGACGGCGAACTCAAGGCTGAGGTACGCCGCATCCAGCGGCCAACATGCCTGCTCCGGCCGGGACAGATCAAGGCCGACGACGGACAACCTCCCGTGTCGACGCTCCACGTAACTCCGGTAGCGCTCCTCGAACTCCACCTCACCCTGCCCCGGCGGAGCCGTACTGTTTCCGGAGTCGGCGGCAGCCTTGCGGGCGGGCAGGGCTTGACGGCGGAGCTCGAGCAGAGGCTCCACCTCCAGCTTCAAGCACGCGGCCAAGGACAGCACAGTCGCCTCGGACGGGACCGCTGGACCGTTCAGCGCACGGCTGACAGTCGTGTGACCCAACCCGGCGAGACGTTCCAACGCGGTCATGGAAAGCCGCCGATGCACACGTCGCCGACGTAACCGGTCCTTCAGCTCGGCCAGTGCGGACGACGACATCTGCTCAATCAACCCGATACCTCCGCCGCTGTTCTCCGCGCGCGTTCATCTTCGTCCACCCGTACGCCGCTGTACGTGAAACGGCCGAACCTTCTGCCTGTCCAGTCCCACGACGGAACGAAGGAACGCCATGACCGGATCGCGGACGGCACTCGCCGTCCTTGCCCTCGCCCTCGGCTTCGCAGCTCTGCTCTCCCTCTTCGCTGCGGCTGGCGCTGCGTGGCTGGCCCATCTGGAGGGGGAGGGAGCTCCGTCTGTCCTGCGCCGCGCAGCGGTAGCCTTCGCGAGCGCCCTCGCACTGCTGGTGTCGATTCTGGCCCTGGGGATCGACGTGCTGGCAGCAGGGTGAAATCGAGTGGCGCAGGTGGTCGCTCGGCGGGCCCTGTACAAGTCGGTCACGGCTCCTGTGCCGGAGGCCTTCCGAGAAGCTGCCGGGTTCGGTCCAGAAGGCGCGGGGGTCGTCCGGCCGGGGGGTTCGGAAAGTACGCCACGAACGAGTTGTTCCCGTGAGTGGCGGAGGTCGGCCGGTCGTCTCCGTGGGCCGTCTGTCCTCGGCTGCCTCCCCGTGTCGGTCAGGTCGGCAGCTGTTTTCGAAGCCGAGAACCTCGGCCCGGTCCCGGGTGTGGCCGCGGCTCGCGCGAATCGCAGGGCCGCGCCGGCGCTCATTCGAAGGCGGATGCTCGTTCGTCGAGTTCTTCGACGCCTGGGATGTCGCGGAGCCGGTAGAGGCGGGCGCGTATGTCGTGGACGGCGTCCTGGACTTTGACGGAGCGGATGCCGTCCGCGCAGTCGAGGAAGTCGTTCCACGCGGTGAGGGCGCCGTCGACGTCGTCCTGGCGGAGGCGGACGGTTCCGAGGTCGGCGAGCACGATGGCGCGGGTGCGGCGGCGGTCGAGGCCGTGGATGTCGAGCGTGTGGTGGAGGTGGTCCTGGGCGCTGGCGTGGTCGCCGAGCCGGGCAAGGATCATGCCGGCTTCGTGGGCCCAGCGGCCGATGCTGTAGTGGGAGGCCCAGGAGTCGCCCGGTGTGCCGGTGGCGCGTTCGATGGAGGTCTGCGAAGTGGCGAGGGAGCGTGTGGCGGTGGGCCGGTCGCCGTCGAGGGCGGCTGCGTTGGCCAGGGTGGCCTGGTAGTAGGCGACGGCGCGGGGGTCGTCGAGGTTCTTTGCGTGGTTCACGCAGTCCTCGGCGACGCGGACGGCGGTCGCGCGGAAGCCGAGGTCGATGGCCTGGACGGCCAGGCCGCGCAGGGCGGT
>NZ_JZWY01001008.1:0-2596 GCF_000966955.1 Streptomyces sp. NRRL S-495 | reverse complement strand
CAGGGCGGTTGCGGCCAGTTCGGCGTCGCCGGCCTCGGAGGCCAGGCGGAAGGAGTGCGCGTAGTACTGCTGGGCGGCGTCCTGGTTGCCCTCGTCCTGGGCCATCCAGCCCGCCAGGTGGACGAGTTGGGAGGTGGCGGCGAACAGGTCCCGGCCGACGGCCTCGGTCCAGGTGCCGTCCAGCCAGGCGGAGACGTCCTCGTGGAGGTAGCGGACGGCGAGGTGGCGGGCGTGTCCGCCGCCGAGCTCCGCCGCCGCGTCGCCCAGGGACCTGGTCATCTGCCGGACGGCCGCGACCTCGCCCCGGCCGGCACGGACCTTCCCCCCGGACTTCAGGCGGACGCGGCGCAGCAGGCTCTCCGGGTCGGGCAGCCCCAGGGCCGCGAGCGCGTACGCGCTGGAGGCGGCCACGAATCCCCGGCGATCCACCACGTCCCTCCGGCTCAGCTCGATGACGGAATCCACGGTATCGCCCGGGGCCGGATCTTTCGGACCGGTCGGCGAACTGTCGTCCGCCGGCGGGGGCCGCAGTTCCAGGACCTCGATCAGGTACGGCAGCCAGTATGTGGGGACACGTCCACCGAGTTCCCACCGCGAGACCTGGTCACGCCCGGGTCCGGAGGCTCCCTTGCCCTCGGCGGCGCCGAGTTCGCGGCCGAGCCGGGGCTGCGACCAGCCGTTGTGATTAGCGGCGTCCGACCACCTGCCGGGAACCGGACGCGTGTTCGTTTCGGCTTCACCGTTTCGGATAACCCCGGACGGGCGGGTGTGCCGTGGCCGACGGGGCTCCGGGATGGTGCCGCCCAGCCGGAAGAATCCCGAGGCCCCGGCCTGGTCGGCCGGAGGGGGCCGGGTGTCGAGGGGCGGCCACCGCCCGGAGGACCGCCCGCGGGACTGTGTCGGCAGTCTCGGACAACCTTCGACTGAGGTTCGCGGGGTCCGGGCCGGGGGGGAGTGGGCGCCGGGCAGTGGCGAGAGCCAAGAAGCTGCATACGGAGAAGTATTTCTGACGACACAATATGCATCGAGGGCCTCTCCTGCGCATCCTCCTTCGTGGGGTGTGCGGCAACGAATACTGTCCGTCGAACTGGCCGTACCGATCGCTGCGGCCGGAAAGGCTGCTGAGCCATGTCGTGGGACCCGGTCGGTGACCAGTACAGCTCGGATCCTGTCAAGGATTCCCTTGCACCCGTCGCGGATTGGGGGGACTGGCCCTCTGTGCAGACTCTCGGCGTTTCCGCGCCGGACGGGTCGCGCCGTTACGAGGTGTCCTACGAGTCCCGCGCGCACGGTCCCGCGCGGATCAGCGTCACCGGGTGCGACGCGCACGGGGTACTGCTGAGCGAACTGCGGGGAGAGATCCTCCCGGCGGACATCCCGCTGATCGCCCAACTGCTCGTGCGCGTGACAGGCGCGGCCCCCGCCGGCCGGCCCGTACCGGCCGCCGCCACGGGCACAAGCACAGGCACGGGCGCGGACGTAGGCACCGCGGTGCCGGGCCGGCGTGGTCCCCGGGCGGGGGAGTCGTGGGGCAGGGAGGAGACGGAACGGCTGACGGCCGCGCACCGCGAGGGGACGGGGCCGGAGGAAATCGCGCGGCGGCTGGGGCGGTCCGAGAAGGCGGTTCTCTGGAAGCTCGACGACCTCGGCCTCGCTGACCGCCCCGAGGATCCCGCTCCCGCCGCCGGCCTGTTCGAGAGTGCGGAACCCGCGCCCGAGCCGGCGTACACCGTCGAGGAGAAGCAGCGTGAGCACCCCAACGCCTACAAGCGCTGGACGCCGGAGGAGGAGGGGAGGCTTCTGACGCTCTGCGCCGCAGGGATGTCGCTCGCCGAGTTGTCGCAGGAGTTCGGCCGCAACGAGGGGGCCATCGCCTCGCGTCTGATCAAGCTCGACGCACAGGGGTCGGCGGTCGAGGAGGCCTGGGAGTACGGCGGATGACCGTTCGCGGCAACCTCGGGCGGTGTCCCCGACCGGTGCCGTGCGGCGACTGCGGTTCCGGCCGGCGGCGGGCAGGGTGGGGAAGCGGGCCGGGGTCTGCCCCTGGTAGGGCTTCGCACCCGGGCTGTCCGCGCGACCGGTGGGCCCTGCCGCAGCACCCCTGGCCGGGCGGCGGCGTGCTCGTGGGGGAGGAGCCGAAGCGTCGGCCGGTGCTGGTGCGCTCGACCGTCCGCTCCTCGTGCCGCCGCCCGTCGGCCCAGTCGAAGTCCTCCTCGAGGATGCAGGGGGCGAAGGCCGACCGGGCCCGTACCCCCGGGGAACGGCCCGGCTCCGCGACCGCCTGCATGTGACGGAGCGCCGTAGTCTGCGAGTGATCGTTCAGAACCCGTTGGTCGGCGCAGTGGCGGTGCACCGTGGTTGAGCCGAGCCACGATAGTTGAAACCTGGCCACGCATGTTGGAACTGGAGGGCTCACGACGGCCCCGGCGGGCTTGGGTGTCGGTGGTGTCGGGTTGGATCAGCACGTGACTGTCTATGACGTAGCCCGCCAGCTCCCCAGCATCGCCGACCTGCGGGACACGTGCCGTTCGCTGGCGATGCTCGATGCGATCCTGAGCCCGGACTGGGAGGGCCGGTACTACTCCTTCAATGCCGG
>NZ_JZWY01001007.1:0-7561 GCF_000966955.1 Streptomyces sp. NRRL S-495 | reverse complement strand
GAGCCCGGACTGGGAGGGCCGGTACTACTCCTTCAATGCCGGTTGGGCCGACGGTGAGGAGATGGCGTCGATGCGCAACGGGTCGGGAGACGAGTACTCGATCGTGTTCTCGGAGGCCGGGGCCTATGCGCGGGGCTTTGATCACGAATCGCCGATGAGCCCCTTCGGCAACGATGGCGAGGCCTGGCCGGGAGTGATCGACGAGGTTCCCGAGCTCTTCAGGCCCTTCGTCGAGGAGGCCCTTCGTCGAGGAGCCGGCGTTCACTGACGAGGACGACGTGCCGGTCGTGACGGCCTGCTTGTGGCGGGCGCCGACGGACGAGCGGTGGCACCACGGAACGATCGACTTCCCCGAGGGTGCTGTCGATCCTGACGGGGCGACGAGCCTGTTTGGCCTCCTGGTCGACCGTTCTCCGGAAGCGTTCCAGCGTTTCGCCGAGGACTACTACGAGGTCTCCATCGACCTGGGGGCGGTGAGTCAGGTTCATGCCTTGCGGCCGCTGAGCCAGGAACTCGTATCGCTGCTGAACCCTGAGATCAGCTTGGCGGACCTGGCCCAGGACATCTCCGAGATCGGCTATCCGCAGCTGGGCCAAGGGTCGGCCTGAACGCTGTCGATCTTTCGGATGAGATGCTCGGCATGCTGGAGCAGGACTCCGCGTAGTGCCGTGAAGTGATGGATTCGGCCTGGACGGGCGAGTTCGGCCCAGGTGCTGCTGCGCTGGTCGAGCCACCTTCGCCGCGAACCCGGGATGTCCGGAACTGGTTCCATCATGAATGGCAATCCACCGCAGATTGCAAGAGGCATGACCTGATGGTTCCAACAAGCGTGTCCCGCAGGGTCAGACCTGCCAGGTCAGCAGACCGTCCTGGTTCCAACTGTCGTGTCTCGGCTCAGTGGTTTGCGAATCCGGAGCATGGCACCTTGCGAGGCGGGGTCGTCCGAGTGTGGCAGTCGTCCCGCCGTCGGAGCGCGCGGCCGGGTGCGTCGTCAGTTTTCGGCTTGGTCCGGTTCTTCCGCTTCGGTGGGGATGGTCCAGCGCAGCAGGGTGGTGGTGCCGGCCTGTTCCAGGGTGACCGCGTAGACCTGGTCCCAGGCTCGTTCGCCTCGGTGGCGCATGGAATGGTCCCCGGGGTCCCAGCCCAGGCCCAGCACCTGGCATCCGTCGATCTCGATCTGTCCGGCCAGCAGGGGGTGGATCTGACCGGCCCGGTCGAGCAGGTGGAAGTGGCTGTGCGCGTCGACGGAGACCATCAGACCGGCGCGGGGCCCCCGGCTCCGGATCCGGTCGGCGAACTCGTGGGCTTCGCGCAGCGGGAGGTCGAGCCGCCCGTAGGGACCCTGGCCGCCGTGCTGGGGTGTCCGTTCGCCGCCGAAGCGGGCGTGGGCGTCGTCCGCGTACTTCCCCCAGTAGGTGACGTCGGCGAGTCCGTCGACGGATTCACCGTTCAGTCCGACGAACGAGTCCAGGGCGCGCGCGTCCCCGAGGACCATGCCGCACCGGTCGACCGCAGGCCGAGGTCGACCTCCAGGACGGAGATCACCGGCCCGTCGTAGGAGACCCACGGTTCGGCGCGCACCTTCAGTGGCCGGTCGGTGGCGGCCGGCACCGCGACGGCCTCGCACCACCACTCGCTGCTGGGCCCGTCCGCAGGCTCGTGGAGGTGACCGCCCCCGAACCTTGCCGCGTCCAGCGCCCGCACGGAGAGCGGATCGCCGATTTCGGGCCACTGGTCGATCGAGCCGGCCGTCCCCAGGACCAGCACACCGGACGGCGCGGCGACGACTCCCAGGTCGACGGAGGTCTCACTCATCCGCCGATTCAACCAGGTGCGGATCAGGTGGCTCCCGGGGCCCTCGCGGCCGTGCAGAGGTTCACCAGGCTCTTCGTGCGACCACGGAGTCGCAAACTGTCCCGTCTCAATCGATCTGGTCTGCCGGCAGGGCTGTGACCTGCGACGACCAGATCGATTGAGACGTCAGAATGCCGGGTTTCTCAGTTGATCTGGTCCCGCGGGTGTGGATGCGGGTGGTCGTCTCGGTTGATCTGGTCCGTTGCCGTCTGCTCGCCGGCCTGTCGCTCAACCGGCCACGACATGCGAAGTTTCGGACCTGATCTCGCTCAACTAATCTCGGCCGGTATGACCAGCCCTGCCCCCGCGCCGAAGTCGCGTTTTCTCGTCCTGCACGACTACGGCATGGGCGGTGCATGGTGGTGGGTCCACGCGCGATCGGCCCGGGAGGTCCTGGAGACCTTCGCGGAGGTCGAGGTGGTCGCCCGTCCGGATGTCGTCGAGCGGGCCGACTCGGACCTGCCCGAAGTCGATATCGACGACCCGACCATGCCTCCGGGGCTGGACGGGCTGCGGGCCAAGCGTGACGCGCAGCGCGACCGCCCCGGGTTCGGCGCGCTCGCGGACAGGAGCATCCTTCGGCGTCACTGGGACGGCGAAGGCGACGAACCGACCACCTACCTCTTGGAGGTCGACTCCGACGGCCGCAGGTTGCGCCAGGTAGAGCTCGCCGAAGACGGAACGGCCCTGAAAAGCGGCCCCGACGACTGGCCGTTCAATCCGCCGGCCGTGGACCTCTTCGACCCCGAGTGGGCGGACAAGGAAATCCACCCGGACGAGTTCGGGGCAGCGTGGCTCCGCGCACGCCCCGTGGACAGCGAGCAATGAGGGGTCGCTGCTGCGCGGCGCGGCATAGCCTGTCCCGTCTCATCCAGCGCGTCATCTGAATGTGCCCTGACCTGCGAGGTGTCAGGTCTGATGAGAATCAGATCGAGGGCGACCCGTCCTGAGGTCGGGGATCAAATCTGGAGGATCGGGTGTCTCGTCGATCATGGCGGCTGTGTTGGCTCTGAGCTGGGGTGCGTCAGTTCGACTGAGACGTCACCGGCGGGATTCTCACCGAGCGTGGCAGTTTCGGCACGTGAGTTAGCTCCAGTAGCTGCCGCTGGTCGTTGCTGCCTCCCAGGTCTGGAGCTTGAGTTGCTGCCTGCAGGAGGTGGTGGCTGCCGTCGCCCAGTTCCGGAAGGCTTCGGGGTCTCCTGCCAGGCCGTGGAGTTGCCGGGCGGACTCCTGAGCTCGGATCATCCAAGGCGCGAAAGCATCCTCGGCCAGGACGTGGTCGAAGCGTCGCCGTGCGATGGCGATCTCACCGGTTAGTCCGGCGGCGATCCCGGCGTGGTAGTTGTCCCAGAAGTAGCCGGGGCGAGGCTTCTGTGACGTCAGGAAGTCGGTGGTGGAGAGTAGATCGATGAACCTGGCCCGGTTCTCCAACGCCAGGTCGGCGGCCCGCCGCGCGAGGCTCTGTGCGTCGTGGGCGAACTGGGTGGGGTTCACGAACCGCTCGAATCCGGGCTCACGACCGCCGACGTCGAATGCCAGATGGTTTCTGTCCTGCCACAACCACATCACGCCGACGTTCAGATAGCTGCCGTCGTTCCGGCCCGGCTGGAACTCGACAATGCCCAGCCACCAGCCGTGGTCGTCGATCCATGTGCGTGATCTTCCGCGCTGCTGGAGACCGAGCGGCCGGAGGACCTCGCGGGCGGCCGCCGTGACCAGGCGGGAAGCGGGGGATGCGGCTGTCATGCGGATCATTGTCCGCCGCGTTGCCGTGCGAGCTCTAGCCGGGCCGGCCTGCGGTGAGGTCGGGCGGCAGGGCCTGGGTTTCGATCGCCAGACGGCGTGCGGCTTCGGTGTGCAGGTCGTTGCGCTCGTGCCAGTGGGGTGAGGAGAACAGGCCGGTCAGAGCGACTGTTTCGGGGTAGGTGGCGAGTTCGATGCGGTCCTCGGTGGGGCGGTGGGGATCTCCGTAGGGGTCCTCTGCGATGGCGTGCAGGCGTCGGGTCCAGCGCTGTCGGAGGGTGGGTGGCTCGGACGCTCGGAACCAGTCCGCTGTGATCGTGCGGGCGCACTGGTAGTCCACGGCGATGAAGGGGGCCGTGCTGCGGCGGACGAGCCGGCGGTGCCGCAGGTCGGCGTGGAGTATCTCGGGGAGCGCGTCGAGGTGGTGCTGGTCGCCGCCGTGGAGCCAGCGCTGGTGCCGCAGGCAGACCCCTTCGTGGTGCGGGGTACTGCGGACGACGAGCCCGTGAATGCCGCGACGGGCCATGCAGAGACGGCAGGCGGGGCGCCGGCGAGGCTCGGCCAGTTCTTCGATGGCCAACCGCTGGCGGTGCTGCGCGGGTTCGCGCACGTCGGCCAGGACTGGCATCGCGTGGATCAGCGCCGGGACGCTCTGGCCGGTCAGAGCCGCCAGCCGGCGCAGGGCGGTGGGGGTCCAGTAACCGACCCGGTTGTCGTCGCGCCGGTGGCGGCGGTTGGGGCCGATCAGGAACGAGAGGTGGCCGATGGGCAGGTGGTTGGCGTCGGCGAGTCGGTTGAGGTAGGAGCCGATCGTCTCGCGGTGGACGGGCGGTAGCGCGATGGGGAGGGTCCGCAGGTGGCTGGTCATGCGGTCCTTCGTGCTTCGCGGGCGCGGCGCTGGCGGGCGCGCGGCAGGTTCTGCTGTTCGGCGCTCTCGTCGAGGTCGACGGCTTCCAGGCTGGCGCGGGTGATCTTCTCGGTGCCGTCCAGGATGGCGTCCAGGGCGGCCTCGTCGACCAGGTTCTCCGGTCGCACGTCGACAACGACACCTGTGCCGTCCAGCAACCGGGCGAAGTAGTCCGGGGTATGCCTGCGCTCCCGCTCCCCGTCCGTCCAGGCAAGGCGGAAGGGCTGGGAGGCCAGCGCGACGACAGCGGGATCGAAGTCCAGCGCCATCGCCGCGTCTCTCTCCACCCAGGACTCGTAGCCCACGTGGGTCCGCGAGGTCGCCGCCCAGTACTCGCCGGTGAAGTTCTTCTGCCCCTTGAACGAGGCGAACGGCCGCACTGGCAATGCCAGTTCGAAGGGCTCTGCCCACCAGCACGCCAACGGACCGGAACGCTCGACGCCGTCGGTGTCGACGAACCCGACCTCGACGCCCGAGGCGTACTCCCGGGCGGAGGCCACCACTGCGGACCCGTCCACGAACACCTCCGCCCTGCCGGGATCGTCCCCGTCACTGCGAGGGTGGAGCACCCTGCGGACCACCGTGGCCGAGAGCCGGATACCGTCACGCGAAAGGGTGACAACCCGTCTCAAACAATCTGGTCGACGCAGGCCAGCAAAGGTCCGACCGCTCCCGGGCCGTCGTCAGGGCCGGAGTTGCCGTGCCTGCGGGTCGAAGCAGTTGAGGCCCATCGACGAAGCAACCCCCGCCGCGTAGGCCGATGCCTCCACCGCCATGCTCCAGCGCATGGGGAAGTAGATCAGCGGGCCGCGGGCCTCCCTGATCAGCGGACCCGTCGACCACGGCGAGATGTCGTCCTCGTCCTCGGTGAGATCCGGCCACCGTTCCAAGAGCGCCGCAACGAAGGCCGCTATTCGCTCCACCGGGGGAACCGCAGGCTCCTCCGTGTCGATGTACCGGTCGTACAGATCGGTGAAGCACAGGGCCGCAGCGGCGTCATCCGCCGGCCGCTCGCCCTCCCGCACAGCAAGGTCATAACTCATGGGCGCAGCCTGCCACCCCTCACCGACAGCAGCACCAACGGACCAGATCATCTGAGACGACGAGCGAATCGGACCAGATCATCTGAGACATGGACCAGATCGCCTGAGACGGGACAACCGGCTCCGACACAGGTGTGAGCACCGGCCAGCTGTCCTCTGCCACTGAACCTTGACCGTTTGCCACCGAAGGTTGACCAACGCTCGTTCCTGACACTGAAGGGTGACCGCCCAGGTCAGTGCGCCACCCGGTTAGCTACGTTCCAGACCGGCATTCTGCTGATCCGGCTTACTGCTCGGCGGGGGCGGCAGAATGACGTCCATGTGGATGCAGGTGGGTGTCAATGGCCGCGTGGTGCGCACTCGGTACTGGAGCCAGCTCCCCGCCGGGGTGCACGGAGCCGACTTGATGACGGGCGGTCTGACCTGGGAGCAGGCGCGCTTCCGGGAAGCTCACCACGAAGCCGGGCATGCCGCGGTGGGCATGGCCTTGGGGCTGCCCGTGAACTCTGTCCACCTCTACGCCGACCCGGCTGCGGTTCCCGGGCTCGGGGCAGGTGAAGACATGGCGCACCTGGGACACACCGCCCTCGGCCCATTTGATGCGGATGTCCGCAGCGTCCTGCTGTTCCTTGCCGCAGGTGTCCGCGCCGCCCACCGCTGGCTTGCTGAGCAGGAACTCCTCACTCCACGCACCGCGTTCCTCAACGACCTCCTCGGCAGCGCGGGTGACCAGGCGAGGATGGCAATGCTCACCACCGCACGACCCGTCTACTTCACCTGGGGCGCCGACCGAGTCTCGGACACACCACCGGGCCACGACCACATCGAGATGGCCACGCTCTACGACCAGGTCGACGACCTGGTCCGCGACTGCTGGGCACACACCACCGCCATCGCCCACCACCTGCTCAACCGTGGCATTGCCGACGCCGATGTCCTGCGCGGCCTGCACCGTGTCCAGGCCCCTGCCGGGCCCTGCAGCAATGCGACCGCCGCGAACGGGAGATGGAGGAACGATACTGGGGCAACGCGCTGACCTGGGCGGTCAACCTTCAATGTCAGGAACGAGTGTTGGTCAACCTTCGGTGGCGAACGGTCTAGGTCCAGTGGCCGAGGACACCAGCCGCGCGCTCCGCAGCGGCCCCGGCCGATCCAGCCTCCTCCACCCTGCCCGCTACCTGCGGTAATCCCCTGGTTAGAACGAGTGAACGATTTCTGGGAACCGGAGCCCCGGCTTCCCTTTTTCGCTCGCATGTTCGATTCTGGAGTTGTGGAGGCCTCCCTCGCCGCACTGGCGCCCCAGCTGCAGCTGTCCCGTCCGGGACCGCTGGTACCGGTGCTGCCCGCGCTCGAAAGCCTCCTGCCGGAGGCCGGGCTGCGCCCGGGCGCGGTGGTGTCGGTGAGCGGCGGCGGCACCGCGCTGCTGCTGGCACTGGCCGCGGCCGCGACGACATCCGGCACCTGGTGCGCGGCGCTCGGATTCGAGGGACTGGGCCTGCTGGCCGCCGCCGAACTGGGCATCGACCTGGCACACCTCGTGGTGGTCGAGGCACCGGGGGAGCGGTGGGCGCAGGCGGCCCTGGCGCTGGCGGACGGTGTCGGGCTGCTGCTGCTGCGCCCGGCCGGCCCGGTCGACGCCCGGGTGGCGGAGCGGCTGGTCACGGTGGCGCGGCGCGCCAGCTGCGCGCTGGTGGTGGACGGCCCGTGGCCGGGCGCGCGCGTGCGGCTGCGGGTGGCGTCCCGCTCGTGGGAGGGCCTGGGACAGGGACGCGGGCGGCTGCGGGCCCGGCGGGTCGTCGTGCTCGCGGGCGGGCGCGGGGCCGCGGCACGCGAGCGGAGGCTGGGGCTGTGGCTGCCGGACGCGCACGGCGCCGTGCGGGTCGCCGACCCGGCCGCCCGGGACCACGCGCCCGCCGTGCCGGCGGGCCGGTCGTCGCTGGCGGTGGTCTGACATGGCCCCCTCCACGGACGACGAGCGGACGGCGCCGCGGGTGCTGGCCTGCTGGGTCCCGGA
>NZ_JZWY01001006.1:0-1691 GCF_000966955.1 Streptomyces sp. NRRL S-495 | reverse complement strand
GGGTCCCGGACTGGCCGGTGACCGCCGTCCTCGGCGAGGAGGCCGTGCCCGGGCGCCTGGTCGTCGTCCACGAGCACGGCCGGATCCTCGCCGCCTCCCGCGCGGCCCGCGAGGCCGGGGTGCGGCGCGGGCAGAAGCTGCGCTCCGCCCAGGCCCTGGCCGCCGGACTGGAGGTCCACGAGCGTGCCCCGGACGCGGAGGCGGCCCTGTTCGAGCCGGTCGCGGACGCGGTCGCCGCGCTCGCCGCGCACCTGGAGGTGCTGCGCCCCGGCATCCTGGCGGTGCCGGCGGCGGGTGCGGCACGCTTCCACGGCGGTGAGCACGCGCTGGCGGAGAAGGTCGTGGACGCTGTCGAGGCGGTCGGCCACGAGTGCCGGGTCGGGATCGCCGACGGCCTGCTCGCCGCGCAGCTGGCCGCCCGGGCGGGCCGGATCGTCGACCCGGGAGGCAGCGCAGCGTTCCTGGCGCCGCTGCCCGTGGCGGAGCTCGGGGACGCGAAGCTCGCGGATCTGCTCGGCCGGCTCGGCCTGCCGTCGATCGGCGTGTTCGCGGCGCTGCCCGCAGCGAGCGTCGCGGACCGCTTCGGCCGCGCGGGCACCGCCGCGCACCGCCTGGCCCGCGGCCTCCAGGCACGCCCGGTCGTCGCCCGCCCGCCCGGCGCGGACCTGACCGCGGAACAGCGCTTCGACCAGCCCCACGACAGCGGGGAGCCGCTGGTGTTCGCCGCCCGCGCCCTCGCCGAGCACCTCCACACCGCCCTCGCCGCCCACGGCCTGGCATGTGAGCGCTTCGACGTCGAGGTCGACTGCGCGGACGGCACCAGCGCCACACGCGCCTGGCGCCACGAGGGCGCGCTGTCCACCGGCGCGGTCGCCGAACGGGTGCGCTGGCAGCTGCAGGCCTGGCAGACCCAACGCCGCTTCGGCCCCGACCAGGGCGGCATCACCGCGCTGCGCCTGGTCCCGGACGGGCTGTTCCGCGATCCGGGGCGCCAGTTGTCGCTCGCCGACGGCGACCAGGAGGCGAACGCGCGGGTGGAGCGCGCGGTGGCGCGGGTGCAGGCGATCCTCGGGCACGGTGCGCCGGTGACCGTGGAACTGGCCGGCGGGCGGGCGCCCGGCGACCGGGTGGTGCGCACCCCGTGGGGCGACGCGCACCAGGAGCGGCGCGCGGACGGGCCGTGGCCGGGTCGGCTGCTCGCCCCGTCCCCGACCCGGGTGCCCCCGGATCCGCCGGCGGTCCGGCTGCTCGACGACACGGGCGCCGAGGTGGAGGTCACCGCCCGCGCCGAGGTCCGCACCCGCCCAGCGCGCTTGGTCCTGCCCGACGGCGCGCTCGCGGTGACCGGCTGGGCCGGGCCGTGGCCGGAGCAGGAACGCTGGTGGGACCCGCACGAGGCGCGCCGCACCGCCCGCATGCAGGTCACCGTCGAGGACGGCCGCGCCTTACTGATCGCGGTCACCGCCGGCCGCTGGCGCCTCGAAGGCGACTACGACACCTAGACCCCGGACCTCCTCCGGCCCGACCCGCCGGACCCCTGGCCCGGGCGCCGGACCACACCACCCCAACGAACGCGACACGAGCACGATGCCATTCAACAGTCACCACGACCTCACCTGGGCCGAGCTCCACCGGCGCATGAACGGCCGGCCCCAGCCGCCCGGCGAGCGCACCGTGCTGCCCTTCCCCGC
>NZ_JZWY01001005.1:0-403 GCF_000966955.1 Streptomyces sp. NRRL S-495 | reverse complement strand
CCCTTCCCCGCCCCGCCGCCCGCCGCCGGACCGGGCCCGGCCCGCGGCGGGGGAGCGGGCCCGGTGGGGTGGGCGGAACTGCACGTCCACTCCACCTACAGCTTCCTCGACGGCGCCAGCGACCCCGCCGAGCTCGTCGCCGAGGCCGTCCGACTGGGCATCGAGACCCTCGCCGTCACCGACCACGACGGCCTCTACGCGGCCCCCGTGTTCGCGGTGGAGGCGCGCCGCGCCGGCATCGGCACGGTCTTCGGCGCGGAGCTGACCCTGGACGCCGCCCTCGCCCCCACCGGAGCGGCGGACCAGGACGGCGAGCACCTGCTCGTCCTCGCCCGCGGAGCCGAGGGCTACCGCCGCCTGTCCAAGGCGATCGGCGACGCCCACCTCGCCGGCGCTGGCAAAC
>NZ_JZWY01001004.1:0-8074 GCF_000966955.1 Streptomyces sp. NRRL S-495 | reverse complement strand
TGGGCGGATTCAGGACGGGCTCCGGTGGTTCGGGGACGGGGGCCGGTCGGCGCGCCGGGCGGTCGGCACGGGCCGGGCGCGGCGGCCGGCGGGTCAGCCGGCGGCGGCCGGGCCGACCGCGACGCTCTGGACGGTGAAGTGCTCCAGCAGCGGTGCGCAGGAGCGGCACGGCGGAGCGTGGGTGCCGTGGGCCGGATCGTGCTCCTCACGGATCCGGACCGTGGTCAGCCGGGCGCCCTTGAGCGCCTTGCGGGCCTCGTGCAGGCTCATCGGCTTGCGGGCCGCGCGCTTGGAGCGCCGGCCGTCCACCGCGGCCAGGTACTGGGAGAGCAGCACTGCCTCGGGGCAGCGCCCGGTGAAGCGCTCGCGCTGCTCCAGCGGCAGCGCGCCGAGGAACTCGCCGACCAGCGGGTGCAGGACGGGGCTGCGGTCCGACTTGGCGCCGGCCAGGGTGTGCACCTCGCCGCCCTTCAGCGACAGCGCGGCGGCGACGGCGGGCAGCAGGCTGTCGCGGTGGTGGCGCAGTAGTGGCGGTCCGGCCGGTTGCCCCGTGCTCATGGCGTCGTTCTCCTCCTCGTCTTCCCGCCGGCGTTCCCGTACGTTCTCCCGCTCGCCCTCCGCGTGGTGCAGGGGCCGACAGGGGTCAGCCTGTCAAACGACACTGACAACCGCACAACCGGGGTGCGGGGCACGGCCGGTCGGACCCGGTCCGGGGGGCCTGGCGGTGGACGGTCACGCGACGTTGGCCGGATCCGCACGGCATCGTCACGACTCGTCCCCGGGTTTCCCGAATCCGCCCCCGGGCGACTGTGGCGGCCGGTAGCGTTCCAGCAGGCGGGCCGAGGGGACGGGCGGTCCGGTCGGGGTCGCCGGTGGAAGTGGCAACTCCTTTGCCTGCCATGGTCGTTGTGGTCGGAGGGGGCTGGGGGGCCCGGGCCGTGCGCCCGTGGGCCGGCGCCCGGCTCCACACAGCAAGGGGGGTCTTGCGATGACTGACACGGAAGCCGCCAACGAGGCGCCCGGCGAGCACGTACCCACACCCGGCGCGCCGCCGCAGCCCGCACCGGAGCACCGGATCGGGATCGCGGTGGTCGGGGCCGGCTACTGGGGCCCGAACCTGGTCCGCAACGCGCAGCAGACGCCGGCGCTGCGCCTGCACTGGCTCTGCGACCTGGACCCGGCGAAGTCCCGCCGGGTGCTCGGCGAGTACAGCACCGTCCGGTCCACCACCTCCTTCGAGGAGGTACTGGCCGACGAGCGGGTCGCCGCGGTCGCGGTCGCCACTCCGGCCGCCGCGCACTACCGGCTGGTCAGGGCGGCGCTGGAGGCCGGCAAGCACGTCCTGGTGGAGAAGCCGATCACCACCTCCGCCGCGGAGGCCGCCGAACTGGTGGCGCTCGCCGAGGAGCGCGGGCTGGTGCTGATGTGCGACCACACCTTCTGCTACACCCCGGTGGTGCGCCGGATCCGCGAGCTCGTGCACGGCGGGGAGATCGGCGACGTCCAGTTCTTCGACTCGGTGCGGATCAACCTCGGGCTGGTCCAGCCGGACGTCGACGTGCTCTGGGACCTCGCCCCGCACGATCTGTCGATCCTGGACTTCGTCCTGCCGCCGGGCGTCGAGCCGGTCGGCGTCTCCGCCCAGGGCGCCGACCCGATCGGCGCCGGCCGGGCCTGCGTCGCCTACCTGACCGTCCGGCTGAGCAACGGCGCGCTGGCGCACTGCCACGTCAACTGGCTCTCGCCGACCAAGGTCCGCACCACCATGATCGGCGGCTCGCGGCGCACCCTGGTCTGGGACGACCTCAACCCGCAGGCCCGGCTGGCGGTCCACGACCGGGGCGTGGACCTCACCCCGCCGGACGAACTGACCGACGCGATCCGCCACCAGGCCCTGATCTCCTACCGGGTCGGCTCCATGGTCGCCCCCGCCCTGGTCGAGCAGGAGGCGCTGCGCAATGTGATGGCCGAGTTCGCCGCCGCCATCACCGAGGGCCGGGCCCCGCTCACCGACGGCCGGTCCGGACTGCGGGTGCTCCAGCTGCTGGAGGCGGCCTCGCTCAGCCTCGAACTCGGCGGCGCCACCGTCCCGGTGGGTGTCGGCCTCGACTCCGAGCTGTCCGAGCCGCACGAGCTGTCCGAGCCGGGTGAGCTGTCCGAGTCGCGCGAGCTGTCCGCCGGGCACGACCGGTCCGCCGGCCCCGAACCGTCCGCCGGGCACGACCGGCCCGGCACGTCCGCCATGTCCGAAGCTCAGGAAAGGGCCGCCACGCGGTGAACGCTGTACAGATCGAGGGCTCCCGCTGCCTGGTGACCGGCGGGGCCGGCACCATCGGCTCCACCGTGGTGGACCAGCTGATCGAGGGCGGCGCCCGCGAGGTGGTCGTGCTCGACAACTTCGTCCGGGGCCGGCAGGCCAACCTCGCCTACGCCCGCGAGATCGCCGCCCCCGGGCAGCTGCGGGTGGTGGACGGCGACATCCGCGACCGGGCCCTGCTGCGCGAACTCCTCGACCCGGGCACCGACCTGCTCTTCCACCTGGCCGCGATCCGGATCACCCAGTGCGCCACCGAGCCCCGGCTCGCCCTGGAGATCATGGTGGACGGCACCTTCGACGTGGTCGAGGCCGCCGCCGAGGTCGGCGTCGGCAAGGTGATCGCCTCGTCCACCGCCTCCGTCTACGGCCTCGCCGAGGTCTTCCCGACGCCCGAGAACCACCACCCGTACAACAACGACACCCTGTACGGGGCGGCCAAGGTCTTCAACGAGGGCCTGCTGCGCTCCTTCCACGCCATGTCCGGCCTGGACTACGTCGCGCTGCGCTACTTCAACGTGTACGGGCCCCGGATGGACGTGCACGGCCGCTACACCGAGGTGTTCATCCGCTGGATGGAGCGGATCGCCGCCGGACAGCCGCCGCTGATCTTCGGCGACGGGACCCAGACGATGGACTTCGTCTACACCGAGGACATCGCCCGGGCCAACCTGCTGGCCGCCGCCGCGCCCGTCACCGACCGGGTCTACAACATCGCCAGCGCCAGCGAGGTCTCGCTGCGGGGCCTGGCCGACGCCCTGCTCACCGCCATGGACCGGACCGACCTGGACGTCGAGCACGGCCCGGCCCGGGGGACGGCCGGCGGCGTGGTGCGGCGGCTCGCGGACATCGGCGCCGCCGAGCGCGACCTCGGCTGGAAGCCCGAACTGGGCCTCGACGAGGGTCTGCGCCGGCTGGTCGCCTGGTGGCGCGAGCAGTAGCCGTTCCGGTCCCGCTGCGGGCCCGCACCCGTCGGGGTCCCGCCCTCTGCTCGCGTTTGCCGCCTGCTCGCGTCCGCGCCCGGCCGGGTGTCCGTGCCCGGCCGGGCGACCCGTCCACCGATCACGTCCGCGCCACGTTCGGAGCACGCCTGTGTCCAGCATCCCCGTCATGATCCCCTGGCTCGGCGAGGAGGAGGCCGAGGCCGCCGCCGAGGCGGTCCGCTCCGGCTGGGTGGCCCAGGGCCCCCGGGTCGCCGCCTTCGAGCGGGCCTTCGCCGAGCACCTCGGCGTCGAGCACGCCGTCGCGGTCTCCTCCTGCACCACCGCGCTGCACCTGGCGCTGATCGGCGCGGGCGTCGGCCCGGGGGACGAGGTGGTCGTCCCCTCGCTCTCCTTCGTCGCCACCGCCAACGCCGTCACCTACGCGGGCGCGGTACCGGTGTTCGCGGACGTCGACCCGGCCACCGGCAACCTCACCGCCGCCACCGTCGAACCGCTGCTCACCGGGCGGACCAGGGCGGTGATCGCGGTCGACCAGGGCGGGGTGCCGGTCGACCTGGACGGCATCCGGGCCGCCGTCGGGCCGCACGGCGTCACCGTTGTCGAGGACGCCGCCTGCGGGGCCGGCTCCGTGTACCGGGGCCGCCCCGTCGGCGCGGGCGCCGAACTCGCCGCGTACTCCTTCCACCCGCGCAAGCTGCTCACCACCGGCGAGGGCGGCATGGTCACCTGCCGGGACGGCGAACTCGCGGCCCGGCTGCGACGGTTGCGCGAGCACGGGATGAGCGTCTCGGCGGCCGACCGGCACGCGGGGGCCGGCGGTGCGAGCGTGCTGGAGACCTACGACGAGATCGGCTTCAACTACCGGATGACCGACATCCAGGCCGCCATCGGCCTGGTGCAGCTGCGCAAGCTGCCCGCCATGGTCGCCCGCCGGCGCGAACTCGCCGCCCGCTACCGGGAGCTGCTCGCCGGCACCGGCGTGCGGCTGGTCGACGACCCGCCGCACGGCACCACCAACTACCAGTCCTGCTGGGTGCTGCCGCCGGACGGTGCCCCCGACCGGGCCGAGCTGCTGGTCCGGCTCGCCGAGGCCGGTGTCTCCGCCCGGCGCGGCATCATGGCCGCCCATCTGGAGGCCCCGTACAAGGGGACGGCCCGGGTCCCGCTGCCCGCCACCGAGCTGCTCACCCGGCGTTCGCTGATTCTGCCGCTGCACCACGCGCTGACCGAGGAGCAGCAGGACCGGGTGGTGGCCGCCCTGCGGTCCGCGCTCGGCTGAGCCCTCTGCTCCTCTGTTCCTCTGCTCCGTCCGTTCCTCCGTCCGTCCGCTCCGCTGCTCGTCCGTCCGTTCCGCTGCTCGCAGGTTCCGTACAGACAGGTTCCGACCGGCCCAGGGAGACCACAGGATGACCACCGACCAGCCCGTTCCGCTCGTCGACCTCGCCGCCGCGCACGCCGAGATCGAGGCGGAGGTCAGGGCCGGCTTCGACCGGGTGCTCGCGAGCGGCGGCTACATCAAGGGGCCGGAGGTGGCCGGCTTCGAGGAGGAGTACGCGGCCTTCTCCGACGCCCGGCACTGCGTCGGAGCGGCCAACGGCACCGACGCCCTCGAACTGGCCCTGCGCGCCCTGGACCTGCCGCCCGGCGGCGGCGTGGTGCTGCCCGCCAACACCTTCGTCGCCACCGCGGAGGCCGTCCGGCGGGCCGGTCTGCGCCCGGTCCTGGTCGACGCCGACCCCGACCACCTGCTGATCGACCCGGCCCGGGTCGCCGAGGTGCTGGCGGACGCGGTCGCGCTGCTGCCGGTCCACCTCAACGGCCAGCTCGCCCCGATGGCCGCACTGCTCGACCTGGCCGGCGACCGTCCGGTGGTGGAGGACGCCGCGCAGTCCCAGGGCGCCCGGCAGGACGGCCGCGCCCGCCACGGCCGGATCTCCGCCACCAGCTTCTACCCCGGCAAGAACCTCGGCGCCTACGGCGACGCGGGGGCCGTGGTGACCGACGACGACGACCTGGCCGCCGCCGTCCGGCTGATCGGGGACCACGGCTCGGCCCGCAAGTACATCCACGAGCGGTTCGGCTTCAACTCCCGGATGGACGCGCTCCAGGCCGTCGTGCTGCGCGCCAAGCTGCGCCGGCTGCCCGCCTGGAACGAGGCCCGCCGGGCCGCCGCCGCCCGCTACGACGGGCTGCTGGCCGGTCTGGACGGCATCACCCCGCCGCGCACCGCGCCCGGCAACGAGCACGTCTGGCACCTGTACGCGGTCCGGGTCGGTGCGGGCGGCGCGCGCCGGGACGCGCTGCTCGCGGCGCTGAACGCGGCCGGGATCGGGGCGGGCGTGCACTACCCGGTGCCGGTCCACCTGCAGCCGGCCTTCCGGTACCTCGGCCACGGCGAGGGGGCGTTCCCGGTCGCCGAGCGGGCGGCGGCGGAGCTGCTGACCCTGCCGCTGTTCCCGCAGATCACCGCCGCGCAGCAGGAGCGGGTGGTGGAGGCGCTGGCCAAGGCACTGGCGGCCTGAGCCGCCGGCCCCTGCCCGTTTTCCCGCCCCGCCGGTGGCCGCCCCGTGCCCTGCCGGTGGCCGTCCCGTGTCCGGTCGGTGCCGGTCCGGGGCCGGTCCCACCGGGCGGGGGGCCGGGCCGCAGGCGCACCCCCTACGCTGGTTCCCAACAAGCGCACCGAGATTTTGCAGCAGCCAGTGGGGGCTCCCAGATGACGACAGGTCGGCCCGGCGTCGCCGCCGCACCGAACGCGGCGTACGCAGGTCAGGTGGTGCAGTTCCCGGATCCGGTCCGCGCCGAGCGGCACCCCGCCGGGGTCAGGGTGGACGAGCACGGCCACCCGGACTTCGGCCCGTACGCCGCCGCGGCGGCCGAGGTCGCCGACCCGCCGGCCGGTTTCGGCGTCGACGAGCTGCGGCTGACCGACTACGTCTCGGCCAACGCCGCGCTGTTCACCCAGGGCCACCCGCTCTGGGCCGACCTGGACACCGCCGTCGCCACCCCGCCCGGCTGGACCTGGCACCACGTGGTCGGCCGGGCCGCGCCCGGCTGGCGGCGGATGGAGCTCGTCCCGGTCGAGGTCAAGGCGCTGCTGCGGCACCACGGCGGACTGGCCACCTCCTCCGCCGACCACAGCCGGCGCGGCACCCGCCCGCTGCAGGAGAAGCGGGCGGTGCACTTCCCGCTCGCCCTGGACGGCAGCGACCCGATCGGCGTCCCCGAGGACCTCGTGCAGCGGGCCGAGCAGCGGTTGGGGTACCGGTTGCCCGGCGCCTACCGGACCTTCCTCAAGCTCGGCGGCGGCCGCGTCCCCGCCGGGGTGGCGCTCGACCCGGACTTCGGGCTGCTGGTCGACCAGCCGTTCCTGACCCTCACCGAGGAGTACGGCACCGAGGACGTCGTCTACGCCAACAAGTGCCTGCGGGACCACTTCACCAAGGACTACCTGGGCATCGCCTACGCCCAGGGCGGCATCCTGGCGCTGAAGGTGCGCGGCGACCGGATCGGTTCGGTCTGGCTCTGCCTCTACGACGATGCCCGCGACACCGGTGCCCCGGAGTCCCCCGAGGAGCGGGTCGAGCGGCTGCTGCTGCCCTGCGGGGACGACTTCGACGCCTTCCTGCTGCGGCTGGCCGGGAGCCCGCCGGAGCTGGAGACGGTCGCCGAGCTGATGGTGAACGGCGGGTTCGCCCGGGCCGTTCCGGTGGGCTGACGTGGCGTTCGCGGTGGAGCGCAGGACGGGCCGGGAGACGGACCGGCCGGTCGTCGACGGTGTGGAACGAGCGGGGACGATGGGGACAGGGGTGAACCGGGCGTGGTGACGTACGCGCAGGCGCAGGAGCTCGCCGAGGAGTGGATCAACGGCGGGGTGTCCCGGGAGCTGCAGCGCGAGGTGCGGGTCCGGGAGTTCGACCTGGGCTTCGTCTGCTGGGCGGTGCAGTCCGCCGAGGGCGGGACCGAGGCCGAGGGTGAGGCCCGGTTGGTGATCGCCCGGGACTCCGGCGCGAGCACCCTCTGGCCCGCGCTGCCCGTCAACGAGGTGGTCCGGCAGTACGAGGAGACGTACGGGCGGCCGGTCGCGGCCAATCCGGCCGGGGCGGCCCGGCCCGCGCCGGGCCCGGTGGAGGCGACGTCCTTCCTGCTGAGCCCGCCGCAGTGGCTGCAGGAGGCCGGGGAGGCGGCGCTCGCCGCCGAGGCGGAGCGGCTGGGCGCACCGGCGTCCGCCGGGACGCCGGCCTCGGGTGTGCCGGTGGCCGGGGTGCCGGCGGCCGACGCCGAACCCGCCGCTCCGGCCGAGCCGGCCGTTCANGTTCAGCCGCCGGCCCCGCCCGCCCCGCCGCTCGATCCGGCACCCGCCGGGCCGCCGGCCGCGGGGGTCCGGTTCGGGCGCGCCGACACGCCCGGGCCCGCCGTGCTGACCACACCGCCGGTCTCCGAGCGCCCCGCCGGGGACGCGCCGACCATGCTCGCCCCGCCGCCCGGCCACGAGGAGCCGGCCGGTCCGCCCGCGTACGGCGCGGGCGTCGAGGAGGCGACCGTCCTGCTGCCCGACGGGCTGCGCACCAACGGCGCCGGGCTGTCCGGCGAGCCGCCGCGGGCCGGTTCCGAGGCGGCCACCATGCTGCTGCCCGAGGGCGCCCGGCCGGGTCTCGCGGGTCTGCCGGGTGCGCCGGGTGGTCCGGGTCCGGGTGGTCCGGGGACGCCGGTGCCGGGGACTCCGGTGCCGCCGTCGCTTCCGCCGATGGTGGAGCCCGCGCCGACGCTGCTGGCGCCGCCGGACGGTCTGCCCGGTCTCGCGGGTCTGCCGGGTGCG
>NZ_JZWY01001003.1:0-8161 GCF_000966955.1 Streptomyces sp. NRRL S-495 | reverse complement strand
AGCGGCGGCGTCTTGAAGTCGTCCGGAATGTCCTCGAACCCCTCCGCCGTGTTCTTGGCGGACAGCCCGAGCGCACCGACGGCCGGCAGGGCCATGCCCGCCAGCAACGCGCCGGACACCACACTGACGCCCAGGAAGGTCGCGCTGTGGCGGACCAGCCGCAGCGGCGAGCTCCGGGTCGGCGGCGGCGTCTCGTCCTCGGGCGAGTTCCATATCGGGGGGGTGTTCGATTCCATGTCGGAATGCTAATCCTCGACCGTGGGCGGTCGAACCGGTTTTCCCACAGGATTGTCACAGCAACGCAACAAATCGCGGAAAAAGGGCCCGGCAAGGCGATCGGTGCACGAACTCTATTTCCGCGCCGGAGCTTTCGCACCGGCGCTGCCCGGGGCGGCGGACAGCGCCCGACACTGTATTGATGCCTCGGGCGGGCGGAAAGGTTGCACACGCCCCCGCCCGAACGTGCAGTCGGCCTGCCCGGGCGGGCATCGGGCCTGCTCAGTGGCGGTGATGGTTGTCGGGCTGGGCCGGGTCGCCGGGGTGTTCGAGGCCGGGGACGAGGGTGAGGCGGGTGGCNGGCGCGAGCGTGGTCGAGCCAGCGGACGAAGGCGGCGCGGCGGGCGGCGGCGTGCACGACGGCCGAAGCGTCGGGCGCGGGGTCGGGCGCGGGGTCCGGGTGGGGGTCCGGGTCGGGGTCCGGGTCGGGCACGGTGGCGCGGCGGACGGCGGTCCAGCCGGCGGCGCTGACCCACGCGCCGGGGGTCGCGGCGCGCAGGGCCTCGGCGAGGGCGAGCGGGAGGGTGTCCGGGGCGGCGTCGAAGGTACTGCCGTCGGGGAGGGCGAGCCGCCACGGGGCGGCGGACGGAGGGCGTTCGGTGAGGGCGCGGTAGTGGGCGACCTCGGCGGCGGAGGGCTCGACCTCGGCGGTGACCTCGGCGCAGACCGCCCGCACCGCCGCGCTGCCCTCGTACGCGGCGGCGGTGATGGAGCCGAGTTCGACGGCGGCCTGCTGGTCGAGCCGGGCGGGCGCGGCCCCCGGGTGGACGGCGAGGCCGCGTTCGGCGGCTACGGCTTCGCAGAGCGCCTCGGTCAGCAGCACCTGGGCGACCCAGCGGGCGAGTTGCCGGTCCTCTCCACTGCCCGGCGCGGGCAGCGCGGCGGCCCGGGGGCCGGAGCGCAGGGCGGCGAGGCGGCGGTCGAGGCCGGTGCGGGACAGCGGCCGGCCGTCGAGCAGGCCGAGGACCGGGGCTTCGGCGGGAGTGGTCACGGTGCGACCACCACCGCGACGGTGGGGGCGTACTGGCAGCGGCCGAACCACATCACCTTGGCCAGGGCCCAGTACGCGCCGGGGTCCGTCGCGGCCGGGGCGGCGAGTTCGAACTCCTCGACCGCTTCGGCGCCCGCGGCGAGGGTGAAGCCGCGGACGGGGGCACCGACGGCCTCCCAGGTGCCCCAGGGCGAGACGAGTTGCAGCTCGCCGCGGATCTCGCCGCGGGTGCGGTTGGTCAGCCGCAGCGCCAGGGCGCCCCGCTCCCCCGGGGCGAGCCGGACGGTGTCGGCGAGCACGGCGACGCCGAGGCCGGTGTCGCGGCCCTCGGTGGCCTTGGTGCCCTGGGCGGCGGTCCAGTCCTCGGGGGCCTCGCCGGGGACGGGGAGGAGCTCCGGCAGTTCGCCGACCGCCACCGTGACCACGTCCTCGATCTCCTGCCCGTCGTGGGCCACCCGGACGGCGGCGAAGTACAGGCCGGGCGCGGCGTCGGCGGGCGGGGTGAGGGTGACCGGGAAGCGGAGGTGGCCGCCGGGCGCCAGCCGGTAGGGGCGGGCGCTGGGGCCGGCCGTCCAGCCCTCCGGCGGGTGGACGGTGGCGGTGCCCTCCACGGCGGCGTCCTGGAGCTGGGAGGAGAGCGCGACCGAGAGGGTGACGGGCTCCCCGGCCGTCCGCAGCAGGCCGGGCGAGGCGCCGACGGACACCGGGAGGTAGCCGAGCGGCGCCGGGCCCCGGTTGTGCAGCCAGTAGCGGGCGTGCACGGGCTGGGCGGGCTCGGCGGTCGCGCCGAGGACGGGTCCGGCGGGGTCGGCGGCCACCCCGGGGCGGGCCAGCAGGGTGGCGAACGCCGAACCGGGGAGCGTGAGTCCGCCGTCGACCGGGCCGGTGGGACGCTCCAGCAGGTCGGCGTGGCGCAGGTCGACCAGGCCCAGCGCGCCGCCGAGGGCGACGGTGCTGCCCAGTCCGGTCGACTCGACCAGGCGGACGGTGAGCAGGTGGGCGCCGGCGGTGGCGGCGGACCCGTGGGCGATCGGGTTCCCGGCCGGTTTGAGGGCGCCGAGCAGCACCCGGCGGGCGGGTTCGACCCGCAGCCAGGAGAGCGTGGCGGGCAGCGGGCCCGACTGCCCGGCGGGCACCGCCCGGGCGTACAGCGGGTGGTTGAACTCCTGTCCCTGGGAGGGGAGTTCCTGGTCCCGCCAGTCGCCGGGACCACCGACCAGGGCGTAGTGGAAGTCGTGCGTCCAGTGCTGGAGCTGGAAGGACGCACCGTCCGGCAGGGTGCGCCGGGGCGGGTCGATCCAGACGCCGGAGGGCCAGCCGGTGCACGAGCGCAGCAGGGACAGATGGAGCGCTCCGCTGGTGTCGACGGCGAAACCGGGCAGGCCGTAGGTCAGCAACGCCACGGTGTGGTCGGTGAGTTGTTCGGCGGCGGGCGGGGCCGCCGGGCAGCGGGCGGTGATCCGGGCGTCCGCGAGGTCGGCGGTGAGCGCGGCCGGGTCGGTGACGACCAGCGCGGGCAGGGCGCGCAGGTCGCGCAGGTCCGCGCCGGGCCGCCAGACCTCGGTCAGCGGGGCGGCGGCGGGTACCCAGACCGCGCCGTGGGCCTTGAGCACGGCCGCGTACTCCTCGCCCGCGCGCTCCAGCAACTCCCGGGTGGCGTCGTTGGTCTCGGGGCCGCCGAGGAGGATCCGCAGGTCCGGCAGGTTGGAGTCGACGTCCAGCCAGCCGTACCGGGCCCAGTCGGCGCCGGAGGTGGTGGCGGTGACACCGACCCGGGCGAGCGCGACGACCAGGTCACGGGCGTCGGCGGCGGCGTCCAGCTCGGGGACGACCACCTCGGCGACGCCGAAGGCCCGTTCGCCCAGCGGCGCACCGGTGACCGGGTCGGTGAGCAGGACCCGTGCGGTGGAGCCGAGGCCGAACCAGGTGTTGGCGGGGTTGTCGAGGGTCCACGGCGCCTCGGCCGAGTCGACGTCCGGCATCGCGAAGCCCCGGCCGACGACGGCGCCGGCCACCTCGCTGACCGGCAGCGCCCCCGGCAGGTCGACGGGGAAGCGCAGCCGCAGCAGCCGGTCGGCGCCGCGGTGGTCGAGCACCCTGGTCCGGCAGTCGACCCGGTCGAGGCCGCGCCAGAGGGTGACCGTCTGCTCGAACCGCAGGCCGTCCACCGTCCCGGTGACCACCAGGCGTTCGCCGAGCGGGCCGGTCTCGCGGCGGACCTCGGCCGGACCGGAGCAGGAGCCGGTCACCGGGCCCTTGGGGAGCAGGTGCCAGGGGCCCTCGCCGAAGTCGGGGTGCTGGGGGTACTCCTCGTACACCCGCAGTTCGTTGCCGAGCCGCCCGGCCGTGATCAGCTCCCGCCCGTGCCGCAGGTCGTGGACGGAGCTCAGACCGCCGCCGCGGGCCGGGTCGGCGGTGACCCGGTAGCGGGCGTTGGCGACGGTGAGGCCCTCGGCCGGGCGCCAGGGCGTGGCGGCCGGAGCTCCGGGCACCAGCCGCCAGGTCCGCCAGCCGAGCGCCGGCACGTGCTCGGCCAGGAAGCGCAGGGTGCCCCGGTCGAGGGCGCAGGGCACCGGTGCGCCCGTGTCGTCCAGCACCCGCACCCCGCCGGCCGTTGCCTCCGGGGGCAGCGGGACGGCCACCAGGTCGGTGCGGTCGAAGGAGAGCGTGTTGGTGACGACGACGCAGCCGCCCTCCCCGGCCGGGGTGGCGATCCGCGCGGTCAACGCGTCCAGCGCCCGGTCCCGGACGTCGGCCGCCAGGTCGTACGCCTCCCGCCAGCCGCCGAGCAGGTCCAGGTACACCTGGTCGGACTCGGAGCCGGTGATCGCGTCGTGGTGGGCGCCGTAGGCGAGGTGGCGCCACGCCTTGTCGAGCGCGGCCGCCGGGTAGCGGCCCAGGCCCTGCGCCTCGGCGAGCACCGCGAGCTTCTCGGCGTCGACGGCCGCGGTCTCCGCCGCCCGCTGGGCCTGCTTGGTGTCGATGTAGGAGACGTCCTTGCCGGTGTAGACGGGGTTCATGTCGCGGCTCTGCGGGCCGGGGCGGCGGCCGGTCGCGTCGAGTTCGGCGCGCACCGCGTCCAGGAAGTCGCGGGGGGTGGCGCAGACGAACCTCGGCCACAGGTACTTGGCGGCCCAGGAGCGGTGGATCGCGGTGACCCATTTGTTGGGCGGGGTGTAGTCGGTGCCGACCGGCAGCAGCAGGTTCCTGGTCGCGCCGACCGGCTTGAGCTTGCGGTAGAGCTCGTACACGGCCCGTTCGGCGGTGGCGAGGTCGGCCGAGGAGTCCATCCACCAGCCGGCCGAGTAGTGGTGCGGCATGTAGTGGGTGAGCACGCCGTCGCCGCTCGGGGCGATCCATTCGAACTCGCTGGGGAACTGCATCACCCGGGCGTCGTCCTTGGCCTCCCGGAAGTTCTTCTGGATCGGGCCCCACTGGTGGAACGGACCGCGCGCCCAGGCGCTGCCGGTGAGTCCGGCGGCGGCGAGGTGGCCGGGGAACTGCGGGTCGTGCCCGAACACGTCGAGCTGCCAGGCGGTCCGCGGGTCGCCGCCGAGGATGTCGCGCTGGTAGCCGATGCCGTAGGCGATGTTGCGGATGGTGGTCTCGGCGCCGGTGAGATTGGTGTTGGGCTCGTTGTAGGTGCCGCCGACGAGTTCCACCTGGCCCCGGTCGAGCAGCAGCCGCAAGGTGTCGCGGCGCTCCGGGTGCTGGTCGAAGTAGGGCTTCAGGTAGTCGACTTCGGCGAGCACGAACTTGTACACCGGGTCGCGCAGCGCGAGATCGAGGTGGGCGTCGACGAGCGCGAAGCCGTTGCGCTCCCACAGCGGCCGGGTGGTGGCGTCGGCGGAGAGCAGTTCCCAGGGCGAGGTGTAGGCGGCCTGGGTGTTCCACCACACCGGGTCGTAGTGGAAGTGGGAGACGAGGAACATCGTCCAGCCGGGTTCGGCGACCTCGACCACGCCCCCGGCGCGGGCGCCGCCGGCCTCGACGGTGACCGGCAGCCGGGCGCCCGGGGCGGCGCCGGTGATCTCCAGGGGGACTTCGACCTGCCCCGTGCCGGCCGCCTCGCCGCGCACGCCCGGGCCGGTGACGGTGATCCGGGTGGCGGGCGGGCCGTCGAGGGTGACCCGAAGCAGCTGCCGCGGGGCGTGCTCGGGGCCGGTGAACAGGTCCGTGCTCTCGACGGCGGTGAGGGTGACCGGCACGGGGAGGGTCCTTTCGGGAAGGGGCGGTCCGGGAACGGCGGGGTGTCACCCGCTCCCTGGGGCGTCAGGCACCCCAGGGAGTGTCAGGCGCCCCAGGAGGTGTCAGGCGCCCCAGGCCTCGAACTCGTAGATCCGGGCGGCCGGATCGGTGCCCTGGGTCGGTTTGGTCACCACCAGCCGGACGTACCGGGCCGTGGTGGTCACGGGGTGGGTGGTGGTGCCGGCGGTGTTGCCGGTGACGGTGGCGACGGTGGTCCACGGGTCGGTGGCGGCCGAGCGGACCTGGACCGAGAAGTCCCGGGTGTTGTACGAGGCGCTCTCCCCGCCCGCCTGGGCGTGCTTGACCACGAACTTCGTCAGCGGCTTCGCCGAACCGAGGTCCACCTCCAGCCACTTGCCGCTGGTGAGGGTGCACCACTTGTCGCCGTTGCCGCCGTTGACGGTGCCGTTGACGGCCTTGGCCGGGCCCTCGTCGGTGTTGCACTGGCCGGAGGCGGTGGCCGGGCGGCCCAGCGCCAGGTTGGTGCCGGTGGGCGGGGTGCCGGTCCAGGGGACGGCGGTGGTGGCGACGGTGGAGCGGCCGTACTCGGTGGAGACGGCCTCGACCTCGACGGTGGTGCTCGCCTCCGTCCCGGCGCGGTCGAGCCGGTTGACGAAGAACGCGTCGGACGGGGTGGCGCCCAGATAGCCCCGGGTGCCGTCGGCGTTGCGCCGGTACAGCTCGTAGTGGTGCACGTTCCCGCCGGCGGACGGCGTCCAGGCGAGCCGCAGCGACTGACTGCTCCCGGCCACCACGTCGGCCGCACCGAGCAGAGTAAGTCCGGACGGTGCCGCCGGGGCGTCCACCGCACCGTCGTACACGGCGAGTTGGCCGATCCGCAGATCGTAGGCGGAGCCGGTGCCGGTGGTCCGCAGGCCGATCTGGGCGATGGTGCGGCCGGCGTAGGCGGACAGGTCGAGGGTCCTGCGCTCCCAGCCGGTGCCGGTGGTGGCGCCCAGGTCGAGGGTGGTGAAGGTGGTCGGTGCGTCGGTGAAGGAGACCGCGGCGGCGAGGCGGGTGGCGCCGGCGGCGGGGGTCTTCAGCACCACCGACAGCTTGGTGTCGGCCGCGACCGGCAGCCTGCTCTGGTACAGCCGCACGGTGTTGACGGCGCTCGGTGTGCCGGTGAGGCGCAGCGAGGAGCCGCCCTCGTAGGCGTCGGCGAAGTCGACGGACGGGGTCACCTTGCTGCCGGTGGACTCCACCAGCCAGTGGTAGGTGGGCGGGACGTCCTGGAGCGAGAGGTTGTTCCAGCCGCCGGTGGCGACCCGGGTGCCGGCCGCGTTGTAGAAGTCGCCCTCGCCGGAGGAGAAGTTGGTGACGAAGGGCTTGGCGGTGACCGGGGTGGACTCGGCGACGTAGCTCGCCAGGCCCTTCCAGGAGGAGGAGGTGGAGGTGTTGGAGGGGTCGTTGTTGGCGCCGACCCAGTACCGGGCGTCCTTGGCGAGGTAGTCGGCCCGGTCGGTCGCCGACTTCCAGGTCCACTCGGGGCGGTAGAGGCCGAGCGAGGTGGTGTGCGGCTTGCCGGCGGGGAAGAGCGAGTTCCAGTCGACGCCGGTGTTGTAGCCGTTGGCCTCGGTGTCGATGCCGGAGTAGAGCTCGTACTCGCTCCGGCCGAGGCCGCGGGCCAGGGTGCGGGAGGAGTCCAGGCCGCCGGAGGACCAGTTGAAGTTGAGGAACATCGAGTCGGAGGTGCGCTTCGCACCGTCCTGGAGGAAGGTGTCGTTGGCGCTGGTCAGGGCGTTCTGCCAACTGACCGCTCCGGACTCGGTCATGGCGTCGTACCACATGAACTCGGTGGCGTTCTGCGCCTTGGTGTACTGCATCAGGTCGCGGACCTGGCCGGCGAGTGCCGAATCGCCGCCGCCGGTCTCCTGGTTGATGAACCAGCCGTCGAAGCCGTAGTACTGGGCGGCCTGGACGAGCTTGTCGGCGACGGGGTAGCGGCTGCCGGACTTCTGCACGAAGTCGCGCACCCACTGGAGTTGGCCGCCGTACGCGGCGGGCGGGAAGAACACCGTGCCGTAGACCTTGACGCCGTTGCGGTGGGCGGCGTCGATCACGGTCGGGTTGGGGGCGAGGATGAGGCCCTCGCCGGCGGAGCCGCCCCAGAACACCAGTTTGTCGACGTACTGCCAGTAGCCGAAGGCGTAGTAGTTGGGGTCGGCGGAGCCCTGGGAGGGGTTGTTGGAGGTGGGTCCGAAGGACACCAGCGAGGCGATCCTCCCTTCGCCCGCACGGGCGTTGGGGTTGGCCTTGAGCGCCGGGTCGGCGGCGCGGGGCTGGAGCGGGACGCGGGCGCGGTTGAACCGGGCGTCCGGGTCGGTGGCCGGGTCCCAGCCGAGGATGGTGTTCGGGTACCAGTAGGAGGCGTAGGGCTGGGTGCCGGTGGCGGCGGTCGCCGCGGCGGGGGCCGCCGCCGGGGACGGGGCGGCGGGGGTGGGTGCGGCCCGGGCGACCGTGGGGGTGAGGCCCAGGACGGCTGCGCCGAGGGCGGCGCCCAGCAGGCGGGGGATCCGTCGTCGTGACATGCGCTGGCTCCGTTCGCGCGGAAGGCGGAGGAGGGTGGGGGCGGGCCTCGCCCGGGGCGGGCGCGGCCCGGGGGTGCATGTGCGGGTACGGCAGGGGGGGGGAGGGGGGGGGGGG
>NZ_JZWY01001002.1:0-7721 GCF_000966955.1 Streptomyces sp. NRRL S-495 | reverse complement strand
CCGAGCCGCCGCCCCCTCCGCTCCCTCCGCCCGATTCGTCCTCGAACAGATCGTCGCATCATCGTTCTGGCATCTGACCGGATCCCGCCCGCCCCAACGCCCCGGCGCACCGCCGCCCCGCCCCCACCTCGTGTTTCGCCATACCGCGCCACCCCTGCGCCCCGCGCGCTCCGCCAAACGTTCGTCACAGGGGCGCACCGACCGCCCACTGTCCGTATGCTCCTGTCCGCGCGCCGCACGGCCGGTCGCAACGGACCTCCAGCCGGCCGCCCCGCCCCGCGCCAACTACCGCACAGGAGGCACGCCTTGGTGTTCCACAGCGAGTTCCCGGACGTCGGCATCGTCGACCTCGCCCTGCACGACGCCGTTCTCGGCGACGCCGAGCGCCACGGCGACCGGCCCGCCCTCATCGACGGGATCACCGGCGAGACGGTCAGTTACGCGCAGCTCGTCCACGCCGTCGGCCGGGTCGCGGCCGGCCTCGCCGAAGCGGGCGTCCGCCAGGGCGACGTGGTGGCCCTGTTCAGCCCCAACAGCATCCGCTACCCGATGGCCTTCTTCGGCGCCACCCGGGCCGGCGCGACCGTCACCCCCGTCTCCTCCCTCACCACCCCCGGCGAACTCGCCGGGCAGCTCGCCGACAGCGGCGCGCGCTGGCTGCTGACCGTGTCGCCCTTCCTGCCCACCGCCCGCGCCGCCGCCGAGAAGCTCGCCGCCGAGGGCCGGGAACTCGCCGGGATCGTCGTCCTGGACGGCGCCGAGGGCCACCTCTCGCTCGCCGACCTGCTCGCCGCCACCGGCCCCGAACCCGTGATCGACCTCGACCCGGGCCGGGACATCGCCGTGCTGCCGTACTCCAGCGGCACCACCGGCCTGCCCAAGGGCGTCATGCTCACCCACCGGTCCATCGCCACCAACCTCGCCCAGACCGACGCCGTCTTCCGCCCCGAGGTGGGTGAGCGGGTGCTCGCGGTGCTCCCGTTCTTCCACATCTACGGCCTGGCCGCGCTGCTCAACCAGCCGCTGCGCTGCGGCGCCACCGTGGTCGTGCTGCCCCGCTTCGACCTGGAGCAGTTCTGCCGCACCATCCAGGACCAGCGCGTGCAGTCCGTACTCGCGGCCCCGCCGATCGTGCTGGCCCTCGCCAAGCACCCGCTGGTCGACGGGTTCGACCTGTCCTCGGTCGAGTACCTGCTGTGCGCCGCCGCCCCGCTCGTCGGCGAGCTCGCCGAGGCCTGCGCCCGCCGCCTCGGCCTGCCCCGGATCCTCCAGGGCTACGGCATGACCGAGCTGTCCCCGGTCAGCCACGTGATGTCCCCGGCGGACCCGGACCCCTCGCCGGGCTCCGTCGGCCGGATGCTGCCCTCCACCGAACTGCGGGTCACCGCACTGGACGGCACCAGCGCCGACCTCGGGCCCGGGGAGCGCGGCGAACTGCTGATCCGCGGCCCGCAGGTGATGAAGGGCTACTTCGGCCGCCCGTCCGACACCGCCGCGACCGTCGACGCCGACGGCTGGCTGCACACCGGCGACATCGGCTTCGTCGACGAGCGCGGCTACCTGCACATCGTCGACCGGGTCAAGGAGCTGATCAAGTACAAGGGGTACCAGGTCGCGCCCGCCGAACTGGAGGCGCTGCTGCTGAGCCACCCGCAGATCGCCGACGCGGCGGTGATCGGGGTGCGCGACGCCGAGGGCACCGAGAGCCCCAAGGCCTTCGTGGTCCGCGCCCCCGGCAGCGCCCTCACCGAGCAGGAGGTCGCGGCCTTCGTGGCGGGCCAGGTCGCGCCGTACAAGAAGGTGCGGGCGGTGGAGTTCCTGGACGCCGTCCCCAAGTCGGCGGCGGGCAAGATCCTCCGCCGGGAACTGCGCGAACGCGAGGCGGCCGCCACCGGCTGAGCCCCCCCCGTGCACCGGCCCGGCCACCACCCCCACCCACCCGGCCGCACCGCCCCCGCCCCCGAGCCCGCCCCGCTCATGCCTGACCCCGCCCCCGAGCCCGCGTCCCCCCGACCACCGTCTGCGAGGATCGACCAGCCGCCCGCCCCCGCACGGACAGGAACCGCCGCCGCAGATGACCACCCACCCCGCCGCCGCGCGCACCCCCCAACAGGACCGCAGCCGCGCCACCCGGGCCAGGCTGCTGGCGGCGGCGGTCGACTGCTCCACCGTCGCCGTCGTCGCCGAGCGGGCCGGCGTCTCCCGCGGCGCCGCCCAACACCACTTCCCGACCCGGGAGGACCTCTTCACCGCGGCCGTCGAGCACGTCACCGCCGAACGCCTCGCCGCCGTCCGCGCCCACGCGGACACCCTGCCGCCCGCCGGCCCGGCCCGCACCGAAGCCGTCGTCGGCATGATCGTCCGCCTCTACACCGGCCCGCTCTTCCGGGCCGCACTCCAACTGTGGGTCGCCGCCGCCACCGAGGAACCCCTGCGCGAACGGATCATCCGACTCGAAGGGCACGTCGGACGCGAGGCCCACCGCGCCACCGTCGACTTCCTCGGCGCCGACGAAAGCCGACCCGGAGTCCGCGAAACCGTCCAGGCCACCCTCGACCTCGCCCGCGGACTCGGCCTCGCCAATCTGCTCACCGACGACAGCCTCCGACGATCCGGAGTGATCCGGCAGTGGGCGAGCCTTCTGGAGAGTACGCTGCGCCCGGTAGGCCCATGACGCCCGTACACCTGCCCGACCGGTAACCCTCACCAAGGGGTCGCCGGGCGGTCGATGTCCGTGCAGTCTGGAGAAGAACCCCGGCCGCACGGACCACGAGGCCCGCCCGGCCGGGCACGAGCCGAACCGGGGTGCTGCCTGATCATGCGGAGAGACGAGTGGGACGCGACCGACGCGACCGACGCCACCGGCCCCCGAACGGGCGCCGCCCCCACACGCCTGGACGGCCACCGCCTCGTCCCGCTCGCCACCGCCCTGCTCCAGGACGACGGACTGATCCTGCACTGGAGCGAGGACGCCGAAGCACTGCTCGGCTGGACCGCCGAAGAAGCCGTCGGCAGCCACGCCGCCCAACTGCTCACCGACGACAGCGACCGCCCCGAGGTCCTCGAACTCTTCACCCGGATCATGAGCGGCAAGGGCTGGAGCGGCGTCTTCCCCGTCCGCCACCGCGACGGCCGCACCGTCGAGCTCGAATTCCGCACCTACCCCATCGCCGGCCCCGGCGGCACCCTGCTGCTGCTCGCCACCGCCTCCGACACCGCCGCCCTGCACCGCGTCGAGGCCGACCTCGCCGTACTCGACGGCATCTTCGGCCAGTCCCCGATCGGCATGGCCGTCTACGACACCGAACTGCGCTACGTACGGCTCAACGAATCCCTGGCCCGGATGAACGGCGTACCCGTCGCCGCCCACCTCGGCCGCCGGATCAGCAGCGTCCTGCCCGGCATCAACAGCGCCGAAATAGAACAGATCATGAAGCAGGTGCTCGCCACCGGCCGACCCGTCGTCGACGCCCGCTCGCACGGCCGCGTCCCCGGCGACCCGCGCCGCGACCGCGCCTGGTCCGCCTCCTACTTCCGACTGGAGGACTCCACCGGCCGCGTCTTCGGCGTCTGCTCCTCGATCATCGACGTCACCGAACGCTTCCAGGCCGAAGCCCGCGCCGCCCGCGCCCAGGAACGCCTCGCCACCATCGCCGAAGCCACCGCCCGCATCGGCACCACCCTCGACCTCCAGCGCACCGCCGAAGAACTGATCGAGGCCGTCGTCCCCAGATTCGCCGACTTCGCCACCGTCGACCTCCTGGAAACCGTGCTCCGCGGCGCCGAACCCACCCCCATCCCCGAGGACCGCGGCGTCCAACTGCGCGCCGTCGCCGTCGGCGAGTCCTACGAAACCGGGCTCGTGCACGCCGTCGACACCGTCGGCGAGGTCTCCGAGTACGCCCCCGAACGCAGCTACACCCAGTGCCTGCGCAGCGGCCGCCCCCTCCTGCGCTCCCGCGTCGACGAAGAAGTGCTGCGCGGCCTGGTCGCCAGCCCCGACCGGGTCGCCCCCGGGCTCGCGGCCGGCATCCACTCCTACCTGATGCTCCCGGTCACCGCCCGCGGCATGGTCCTCGGCGGCGCCGAATTCATCCGGATGCGCAACCCGGAACCGTTCACCGCCTCCGACGTCGCCCTCGCCGAGGAACTCGTCGCCCGCACCGCCCTCGCCATCGACAACGCCCGCCTCTACCGGCGCGAACGCGAGACCGCGCTCACCCTCCAGCGCAGCCTGCTGCCCCAGGAGATCCACCGCACCCTCGGCCTGGAGATCGCCTACCGCTACCTGCCGTCCAGCGTCACCAGCGAGGTCGGCGGCGACTGGTTCGACGTCGTCCCGCTCTCCTGCGGCCGGGTCGCCCTGGTGGTCGGCGACGTCATGGGACACGGCATCAGAGCCGCCGCCACCATGGGACAGCTGCGCACCGTCGCCCGAACCCTCGCCACCCTCGACATGCCGCCCGAGCAGGTCCTCACCCGCCTGGACGAGACCGCCTCGGGCATCGGCGAGGGCCAGTTCGCCACCTGCATCTGCGCCGTCTACGACCCCCTGGAGCGCACCCTCCAGATCGCCTCCGCCGGCCACCTGCCCCCGGTCTGGGTCGCCCCGGACGGCACCTCCCACCGGATCGAGACACCGCCCGGCGTGCCGCTCGGCGTCGGCGGAGTGGCCTTCGAATCGGTCCGCTTCGTCCTCCCCGAGGGCGGCATGGTCGCCCTCTACACCGACGGCCTGGTCGAACGGCGCGGCCAGGACCTCGACGAGGGCATCGACCTGCTCGCCCGCACCCTCTCCGGCCCCGGCCGCACCCTGGAGGAGAACTGCGACGCCGTGCTCGCCGCACTGGTCAGCGGCGGCAGCGACGACGACATCGCCATGATCATGGCCCGGGTACTGCCCCTGCCCGCCGACCGGGTCGCCACCCTCCCGCTCACCGGCGACGGCCGCCTCCCCGGCAAGGCCCGCCGCTTCACCCGCAGCACCCTCGCCGACTGGGGCCTGTCCGCACTCGCCGACTACGCCGAACTCCTGGTCAGCGAACTGGTCACCAACGCCCTGCTGCACGCCGACGCCCCACGCCGACTGCGGCTCTTCCGCGACCGCGTCCTCACCGTCGAGGTCGCCGACAGCGGCGGCCAGACACCCCAGCTGCGCCCCTTCGCCGAACAGGACGAGGGCGGTCGCGGGATGTTCCTGGTCAGCGAACTCGCCCAGCGCTGGGGCAGCCGCCTGACCAGGGACGGCAAGGTGGTCTGGGCCGAACTGGAACTCCCCTTCGGCGCCGGCTGAGCCGCGGCCGCCGGGAACGGACGACGGCGCGGGCCGCCCCCGGGGGATCCGGGGGCGGCCCGCGCCGTTCGTCCGTCGTCAGTGCGCCGAGGCCCGGACCGGTTCCGGCGCCGCGGCCGGCTGCTCCGGGTCGCCCGCGGCGGGCCGGTCGTTCAGCCCCCGCAGCAGGCGCCAGGCCAGCACCGCCGCACCCAGCAGCAGCGCGCCCGCCAGCATCCCGGCCACGTTGACGCCGTGGACGAAGGACGTCCTGGCGCTCTCCAGCAGCGGTCCGGCCAGGGTGTCCGGCAGCCCGTGGGCCGCCTCCACCGCGCCGCCCAGCGACTCGCCGGCCTGCGTGGCCACCGCCGGGTCCGCGCCCGCCGGGACGGTCAGCCGGCCCGCGTACAGGGCGCCGACCACCGAGCCGACCAGGGCGATGCCGAGCGCGGTGCCCAGCTCGTACGCGGTCTCGGAGACCGCCGACGCGGCGCCGGCCCGGTCGGCGGGCGCGGCGGTCAGCACCAGGTCGGCGCCGAGCGTGTAGACCACGCCCTCGGCCGTGCCGACCAGCAGGAACGCGGCGGCCAGCAGCAGATAGGTGGAGTCCTGCTGGATCCAGCCGAGCATCCCGATCCCGATGCCCATCGCCAGCAGACCGGCGGTCAGCGCCGTCCGGGCGCCGGTGCGGCGCACCAGCCGGGCGGTCAGCAGACCGCCGACCACCGCGCCGGCGAAGGCGGGCAGCTCGGCCAGACCGGCCTTGAGCGGCGGGTAGCCGCGGACCAGCTGGAGGTACTGGGAGGTCACGAAGACCACGCCGGAGAGCCCGATCAGCGCGATCAGCGAGGCCAGCACGGCGGCCGTGAACCGACGGTCGCGGAACAGCCGGACGTCCAGCAGCGGGGTGTCCAGCCGCAGCTGGCGCCGGACGAACACGGTCAGCGCGACCGTGCCCAGCACGGCGGTGACCGGCACGTCCCAGCGCAGGACGCCGTGCGCGGCCGCTTCCTTGATCGCGTAGACCACGCCGATCACACCGGCGAGCGAGAGCAGCACGCTCAGCACGTCCCAGCGGCCCGGGTTCGGGTCCTTGGACTCGGGCAGCAGCCAGGCGCCGAACACGAGCAGCAGCACCAGCACCGGGATGTTCAGCAGGAAGACCGAGCCCCACCAGAAGTGCTCCAGCAGCACCCCGCCGACCACCGGGCCGAGCGCGGCGCCGGCGGTCGCGGCGGCGCCCCAGATGCCGATCGCGGTGGCCCGCTCGCGGTCGTCCGGGAAGAGGGTGCGGATCAGCGAGAGGGTGGACGGCATGATCGTCGCCCCGGCCACGCCGAGCAGCGCGCGGGCCAGGATCAGCCAGCCGGCGCTGGGCGCGTAGGCGGCGAGCAGCGAGGCGGCGCCGAACGCGGTGGCGCCGATCAGCAGCAGGCGCTTGCGGCCGATCCGGTCGCTGAGCGAGCCCATCGAGACCAGCAGTCCGGCGAGCACGAAGGAGTAGGCGTCGCCGATCCACAGCAGCTGGGTGCCGCTGGGGCGCAGGGTCTCGCTGATCGAGGGGATGGCCAGGGAGAGGACGGTCGCGTCGACGGCGACCAGGGTGACGGCCAGGACGAGGACGGCGAGGCCGGTCCAGCGCTGGCGGGGCTGGAGGTGGACGGTACTGCTCATGGGTATCGGTGTCCGGTTCCGGTCCGGTGTGCGGCAGGTGAGGGCGAACGTGAGGGTGGGTGCGGACGCGAGGGTGGGTGCGGACGTCGCGGGGGCGGGATCAGTTCGGTCGCGGGGTCCGCAGGGCGCCGCCGAGGAAGAGCTCGGAGAGCGAGAAGGCGGCGTCGCGCGGGGCCAGCCGGCCGTCCTGGATGGCCCAGCCGATCCCGGCCACCAGGTCGAAGAAGGCCTCGCTGAGCCAGGCGGCGGAGAGTTCGATCCGGAAGGTGCCCTGTTGCTGCCCGCGCAGGAAGAGCGCGTGCATCCGGGCGATCTGCGACTCCCAGAGCTCGTCGATCGCCTCGTCGTCGTAGAGGGTGCTCTCGCCGGCCAGGAAGGCGCAGAGGGTGGCGTCCGGGACGAGCGCGTCGACCAGGCGGCGCAGCGCGGCGTGCGGGTCGCCCTCCTCGACGGCGGCGCTGTCGAGCGCGGTGCCGAAGCGCTGGAGCCCGAGCAGGCCGACCTCGCGGATCAGCGCGTCCCGGCCCGGGAAGAGCCGGTGCAGGGTGGCGCGGCTGATGCCCGCGGCGCGGGCGATCTCGTCGAGGTGGGCGGTCGGGCGGCGGGAGAGCACGCCGACGGCGGCTTCGAGAACGGAGTCACGATCGGTGGCCATGGGACGAGTGTACTCCGGATGAGACATGGATGTCTCAGAATTATTTTCAGTGCCTCATTCGAGCCGGGGCCGTCCGGTGGCCGGGCAGCAACAAGGCAGCAAGGGCAGCAAGGGCAGCAA
>NZ_JZWY01001001.1:0-4907 GCF_000966955.1 Streptomyces sp. NRRL S-495 | reverse complement strand
GTGCCGTCCCCGGTCGTGGGCGCCGCTGTCCGAGCGGCCGCCGGTCAGCTCTGGTTGTAGAAGCCGGTCTCGTCGAGCGGGCGGTCGATGACCATCACCTCGACGTCCGCCGGGGTGAGCAGGAAGACCCGCCGGGCGATCCGCTCGATGCCGCCGCGGGTGCCGAAGATCAGACCGGAGGCGAAGTCGACCATGCGCTTGGCCTCCGCCTCCTCCATCTCGGTGAGGTCCATGACGACCGGGATGCTCGCCCGGATGTGCTCGCCGACCGTGCGGGCCGCCTCGAACCCGGTCGGCCGCAGGGAGACGATCTTCGTCGGGGCGGGGGAGGACGACACCGTCTCCTGCTCGACCCACTCGTCGTCGTACACCGCGGCCGGGTAGTTCCCGGAGGGCATCAGCCACCCGTTGTGGTGCTCGTCGCGAAGTGCTCCCATGCCGCGCCTCCCTGCCTCTGTTCCGTACAGGTCCCCCGGTGCGCGTGTCCTTTTGACACGTCATCCACTCGTCGGAACTGTCCGAGTATCGCACTGATCACCGGTGTCGTGCCCGCTCGCGCGGTCCGTACGAGTCGCGCCGCGCCGGGGCCCCGGGTGGACCCGGGCACCAGTTGCGACGCGGGAGAACGGCGTACGGTTGCGCGCGTAGACCATATCGGTCGCGGTCACCGCGCAATTGACCTTCTGTCAACAATGCGGGAACGATTTCACACGGGACCGACAACAACCCCGGCCGGCGGAGCGGATTCGATGCCCTGCGCGCCCGGCGTGCCGGATCGGACGCCCGGCGCTCAGTCAGTGACCGTGCGCCGCCGCCGGGCAGCGGCCCGTCCGACCTGGACCAGGGTCGCCAGTCCGAGCAGTCCGAGGGCGCCCACGGAGAGCAGGAAGCCGGTCGATCCGGGCTCGCGCGCGGTGGCCGCCGCCGCGACGTAGACCGCGGTGACCGGGATCACCCCGAGCGCGGTCGCCCCGATGAAGGAGCCGAACCGGACCCCGGAGACGGCGGCGCCGTAGTTGGCCGCCTGGAACGGCAGGCCGGGGAACAGCCGGAGCAGCAGCACGCTGCGGAAGCCCTGGTCGGTGAAGCGCCGGTCCAGCGCCACCAGTACGCGCCCGCGCAGCAGGCGGCGCAGCGCGTCCTGCCCCAGCCAGCGGGCGAGCCCGAAGGCGGCGGCCGCGCCGAGGGTGGTGCCCAGGACGGCGAGCAGCAGGCCCTCCTGCAGTCCGAGCAGCAGTCCGGCGGCCGCGTTCAGGGCGGGCCGGGGGAAGAACGCCACCGTGCCCACCGCGTACACGGCGGCGAACAGGGGGCCGCGCCAGTACCAGGGCATCCCGTCGGTGAGTCCGCCGTCGAGCAGGGCGGTGGGGCTCCACAGCAGCAGCGAACCGGCCGCCGCGCCGAGGATCGCCACCAGCAGGGCGAACCGGGGCCAGGGCGAGCGGGCCGGTCCGTCGGCCGGCGCCGCGGTGTCGACGGGAGCCGGTCCGTGCCCCGGGGCGGTTCCGTCGGCCGGGGCGGGACTGTCTGCCAGGGCGGGTCCGACGGCCGGTGCGGGGCCGGGCGGCGGCGGGGAGGTCACGGGTGCGGGCACCGTTCGAGCGTAACGGGGCCGGCCGCCCGCCCGGGATGCGGGTGGTCCCGGGCGGACGGGCGGACGGGCGGACGGGCGGACGGGCGGGCGACCGGAGGGCCGGCCGGGCTCAGCCCCGGGCGGTGGGCACGGAGCCGTAGAACCACCACTGGTTCAGCCCGTAGGTCTGCGGCCACTGGATCACCGGGGTGCCGTCCGCCGGGGAGGCGCCCTGGACGTCCAGGTTGAGGCCGCTGTTGACGTTGGTCAGGTTGTAGACACCGGCGTGGTGGACGAGGGTCTGGGTCCACTTCTGGTTGGTCCCGCCGTTGCAGGGCCAGATGACGGCCTGCACGCCCCCGGCGGTGCTGAAGCGGGGGATGTCCAGACACTTGCCGCTGGCCACGCTCACCAGCTCGCCGGCCTCGGTCCAGTACCACTGCTGGTTGGTGCCGCCGTTGCAGGTCCACTGCTCGACGAGGGTGCCGGAGGCGGTGCTCTGCCCGGTGACGTCCAGGCACTTCTGGGTGTCGGAGGGGTTGGCGGTGATGACCGTCATCGGAGCGCCGGCGGCGTCGGCGGCGGTGGTGGCGGAGCCGCTGGGACGGGCGGAGCCGGTGGGGGCGGCGGGGTCGGCGGTCCGGGAGGTGGGGGTGGCGGTGGCCGGCGCCGCGAGGACGGCGGCGAGAGTGAGGGTGAGGGCGCCGGCGGCGAGCGCGGCGGCGGAGCGAGGGCGGGTCATGGGGTTCCCCTCGGTGGGTGGCTTCGAGAACGCGGTGCCGAGGTGACCGACAGCCGGCGGCCCGAAGAGGTTGTACGCGATGTGACGAAAGGTTAGAAGCCCGTCGGCCGATCCGGCCTCGGGCGCGCGGAGGCCGGGCACGCGGTGTGCGTGCCCGGCCGGCAAGCGGGTGGTCCTGGGGCCATCGCCCGGGGTGGTGCCTGGGTCAGCTCGCGGGGGAGTTCGGGCCGGAGCCCCGGGTCACCGGCTCCCGCGCGGCCGGTTCGCCCACGACCGGTTCCCGCGTGCCCGGACCGCTCGGCGCGCTGCCGACCGGCGCGGCGTCCGCCGGGACGGTGCTGCCTGTGACGGTGCCGCCCGGGGCCCGGATCTCCGCCCGGCGCAGCGCGCCCGCCCCGAGCAGCAGGGCGAAGGAGAGCGCGGTGACCACGCCGAAGGAGACGGTGAGCGAGGACGCCTGGGCCAGGCCGCCGACGATCGCGGGCGCGACCAGGCCCGAGGTGTAGGTGACGGTGGCGACCCCGGCGATCGCCTGGCTGGGGTTGTCGCCGATCCGGCCCGCCGCCGCGAAGGCCAGCGGGACGACCACCGCGACGCCGATCCCGATCAGTGCGAAGCCGGGGATCGCGAGCGCGGGCCGGTCCGCCACGACCACCAGCAGGCCGCCGGCCGTGGCGACGGCGCCGCTGAGCCGGGCCGCCCGCACGGCGCCCACGCGGCGGATCACCGCATCCCCGACCAGCCGGCTGACCGCCATCGTGAGCGAGAACGCCGTGTACGCCGCGGCCGCCACGGTGGGCGAGGCGCCGGTGACGTCGCGCAGGTAGACGCCGCTCCAGTCGATCGACGCGCCCTCCGCGAAGACCCCGCAGAAGCCGACCAGCCCGATCGCCAGCGAGCTGCGCGGCGGCAGCGCGAACCGCGGCGGCTCCTCGCCCTGCTGGGGCGCGCGGACATCCGGCTGGGCGGCGCAGACGGGCTGGGTGAGGGCCAGCAGCAGAAGGGCGGCCACCGCGAGCTGGAGCCGGGGGTCGAGGGACTGGTGGGCCGCGAGGATCCCGATGCCGGCGGCCACCAGCCCGCCCATGCTCCACATCCCGTGCAGACCGGACATGATCGAGCGGCCGATCCGCTGCTCGACCTCCACGCCCTGGGCGTTCATCGCCACGTCGGCCATGCCCGCCAGGGCCCCGTAGGCCAGCAGGGCAAGGCAGAGCACCGGCAGCGAGGGTGCGAGCACGGGCAGCGCGAGGGTGAGGCAGTAGAGCGAGAGGAGGACGCGCACCACGGCCCGCCCGCCCCAGCGGTGCACGAACCGGCCGGCCAGCGGCATCGCGAGGGACGAGCCGATCGCCAGCATCACCAGGGCCAGTCCGAGCTGGCCGGGGGAGAGGTCGAGGTGGTGCTGGATCCAGGGGATCCGGCTGACGAAGGTGCCGCTGACTGCGCCGTGCACGCCGAACGCCAGGGCGACGGCGATGCGGGCCCGGCGGGCGGCGCCCGGTGTGTCCAAGAGCGGTGGTCCTGTGGTCGGGCTGGTGGTCATCCGGCTCTTCCCTCCCCACCGCGTGCCGCGGCGGTGCCCCGTGGGTGGTGGTTTCGATGGTCCTGCGGATGGCCGCCCTTGTCAGCGGCGAGCACCCTTCGGCGGCCGGTTCGGACGGGTTGCCGGTCCGGAAGGTGTGCCGGGCGCCGGTCGATAAATTATCAGGAAGGGACCCTGATAGAAATACTCTGGAAAGATGTCCGGGTATGACCACCGCTCGCACGGCCACGCCGAGCACCGCCCGGGCGATCAACGACCGCCTGGCGCTCAACCTGCTGCTCGACCAAGGACCACTCACGGCCACCGAGCTGCGCGACCTCACCGGGCTCTCCCGGCCCACCGTCGCCGACCTGCTCGACCGGCTCGGCCGCAGCGGCCTGGTCGCCGTCGTCGGCGAACGCGGCGAGCAGCGGCGCGGCCCCAACGCCCGGCTCTACGCCCTGGTCGCCTCCCGCGCCCACCTCGCCGCCTTCGACGTCCGCTCCGGCGGGGTCTCCCTGGTCGTCGCCGACCTGGCCGGGCGGACCCTGGCCGCCGCAGAGCTCGTGATCGAGGACCCCGGCGCCGACGCCGCCGCCCACCGCGCCGCCGCCGACCGGATCGTCCGCACCCTGCTCGACACCGCCCGCCGGGCCGAGGTCCCGCACCTGCACACCGTCGCCGTCGGCGCCCCCGGCCTGGTCGACCCCGCCACCGGCCGGCTCCAGTCCACCGGCGACCTGCCCGCCTGGCACGCCGACCTGCTGGCCGCCCTGCGCGAGCTGCCCGGCACCGAGGTGATCCTGGAGAACGAGGTCAACCTCGCCGGGCGGGCCGAGTACCGGACCGGCGCCGCCCGGGGGCGGGACGACTTCGTCCTCGTCTGGCTCGGCCACAGCGTCGGCGCCGCCGTCGTCCTGGACGGCAAGCTGCGCCGGGGCAGCGGCGGCGGCGCCGGTGAGATCTGCTTCCTGCCCGTCCCCGGCACCACGGCGCTGCCCACCGCCACCGGCTGCGAGGGCGGCTTCCACGGGCTGGTCGGGAGTGCGGCCGTCTGCGCGCTGGCC
>NZ_JZWY01001000.1:0-570 GCF_000966955.1 Streptomyces sp. NRRL S-495 | reverse complement strand
CTCGGCGACGGACGGCCCGGCGGGCCGTTCCTGGACGAGCTGGCCGAGCGGATCGCGCTCGGCACCTCGGCCATCTGCGTCGTCCTCGACCCCGGCTGCGTCGTCCTCGGCGGCGAGGTCGGCCGGGCCGGCGGCGCCGAGCTCGCCGCCCGGGTGGAACGGCGGCTGGCCGGCCTCTCGCCGGTGCGCACCGAAGTCCGAGCGGGCGAGGCGGGTGGTGGCGCGGTCCTCGGCGGCGCGGTCCTCACCGCCGGCGACGCCGTCCGGCGCGACCTCTTCGGCGAGCCGTAGGGGCTGCTGTGCTGGGTTGACGAAACTTTGCAAAGTGCTTCCCGTGGGTGGGTCTACGGGACTTTGCAAAGTGCCGCGGGTCGGGGTTGGCGGGACTTTGCAAAGTGCCACTGGTCGGGTTGACGAGACTTTGCAAAGTGCTTCCCGGGCGGGCCGGCAGGGCCTTGCGCCCTGCCGCTGAGCTGGGCCGATGCCACTTTGCAAAGTGTTTCCGGGGCAGGTTGACAGAACTTTGCAAAGTGGTTCGCTGGGCGGGGCCGGAGGGGGGNGGGTGCACGG
>NZ_JZWY01000999.1:0-7763 GCF_000966955.1 Streptomyces sp. NRRL S-495 | reverse complement strand
CGACGGGGACGGCCACCGGGGCCGCGAGTACGGGTGCCGAGGCCGGCACCCGCGGCGGGGGCACGGCCGCCAGCGTCGCCGGCGGCGTCCGTTCGGCGGCGAGCCGGCGCGGTTCGCGGGACAGCAGGACGGCCGCGCGCCGCGGGTCCTCCTCGATCCGGTGGCGGGCCAGCACCGGGTGCCGGCGGCCGTCCCGGCGCGAGGCCGGGTCGACCTCGGGCAGATAGGTGCGGACCGCCCCTCCGTAGACGGCGTGGAACTCCAGGGCGACGTTGAACCTGGTGCGCGCCTCGGCGTCCAGGACGTACAGGGTGGCGAGTCCCGGCAGATGCTCGCAGAGCGGGGCGACCACTTCGGCGAGCCACGCTCCGGCATCGAGGCCGGCCGGGACGCTGGCCACCATGGCGGGCATCCGGCGGTCCGGGTCGCAGAGCTCGTCGACCAGGCCGTCGACCTCGGCCGCGGTGAGCATCCGGGGAGCGGCCAGGACGGCGGCCGGGCCGTCGGCGGCGTCCAGCAGCGGCAGCAGGGTGCGGGCCGGTTCGGGCACCGGTACCCGGCCGGGCGTCCGCACGGCGCTGTCGGTGGTGCGGGTGGCGGCCTCCAGCCGGAGCCAGGTCGGGCCGATGGGCCCGGCCGCCAGGGTGAGGGTGAGGTGGTCGGTGCCGTGCGGGGCGGGGGTACGGACCCGGCGGCGGTCGTAGCGGCCCCCGGGACCGCCCGGGAGCGGACCGCCGTCGCGGTCCAGCAGGACGCGGTCGCCGAGCCGGAAGCGCTCGGCGTAGAGGGCGGCGGCTCCGGTCCGGGGCGGGGCGGACAGGTCGCACGGAGCGGACGGGGCGGCGGACAGCGCGGGCGGCGGGCCGAGGAGGGCGGGCGGGGGTTCCTCGCACCCCTCCCGTTTCAGCCAGGCGGCGAGGTGCTGGTCGGCCAGGGCGAGGGCGTCGGCGTACGGGAGGGCGGTGGTGACGGTCATCCGATAGGGCGCCGCAGGGCCTCCGGAGCCGGGGAGTCCGGCTCGGGCGGGCGACGACGAGGAACGTTCCGAGGTCATGCGCATACCTCCGTGGGGCGGTGGGGTCCCGTGTCCTCCATCGATGGGTCTTTGGTCCGGTTCGCCGGACCTGTGCCCAGGAAACGCCATGGCCCGGAGCGGAAGTTCCAACTCCGGGCCACGTCACTACATTCGGGTGAATCTGCTCAAGCCCGCTGTCGCACAGGACGAGAATCTGCATCGTCTCCGGCCCCGCCCCGGGACCGGCCGCGCGGACGCCGTCCGGTCAGACCGGCACCTCGACGTAGGTCCGGCCCGCCGCCACCCCGGCCGCCGTACCGCCGGTGGCCTCGGCCAGCCAGGTGTGGAACGCCGCGACCTCCGGCTCCGGCACCCCCACCTCGATCCGCACCCCGGACGCCTCGTACGCCAGGTCGCTGACCGTGAATCCGGCCGCCCGCAGGTCGTTCTCCACCCGCCCGGCCCGGGCGTGGTCGACCGTCACCGCGAGCAGCGCGACCGGCCGCCGCTCCAGCAGCCCGAGCTCGTCCAGCGCCTCCGACACCGCGCTCCCGTAGGCGCGCACCAGGCCGCCGGCGCCGAGCTTGATACCGCCGAAGTAGCGGGTCACCACCGCCACCGTGTCGGTCACGCCGCGCCGGCGCAGTACCTCCAGCATCGGCACCCCGGCCGTCCCGCCGGGCTCGCCGTCGTCGCTGGAGCGCTCGCGGCGCTGCTCCTCGCCGACCACGAAGGCGGTGCAGTTGTGCCGGGCGTCCCAGTACTGCTTGCGGATGCCCGCGATGAAGGCCTGGGCCTCCTCCTCGTCGGCGACCCGGGCGAGGTGGCAGATGAACCGGGACTTCTTGATCTCGATCTCGTGCGTGCCCGCGCTCCGGACGGTCAGGTACGGCCGGGGGGTCGGCTCCGGTGTGGCGGGCATGGCGCGGCGGTTCTCCCGGAGGACGACGAGGGGCGACGGCGCGGCCCACAGGGGACGACAGCTCGCCCACGGACCGCCCCGCCAGCCTACGGCGTGCCCTTCGAACCGGACCCGAGGGGCGCCGGACCCGAGGGGCGGGCGGGCAGCGCTCAGCCGCGGCCCGCGAGCGCGTCCAGCCGGGCCCGGTCCAGACCGGTCGCCGCCCGGACCTCGGCGAGGTCGACCGCACCGCAGTCGAGCCCGCGCAGCAGGTACCCGCTGAGCGCCCGGGCGGTCGCCGGCTCGTCCATGACGTCCCCGCCCGCCTTGGCCACGTACGCGGCCAGCCGGGCCGCGGCGGAGGCCAGGCCCTCCCGGTAGAAGGAGTAGACGGCGACGTACCGGGTCGGCAGGTGCGCCGGGTGCATGTCCCAGCCCTGGTAGTAGGCACGGGCGAGCGAGCGGCGGACCAGGTCGTGGTGGAGCTTCCACGCGGCGTGCACCTGGGCGGTGGTGCCGGTCGGGATCACATTGGTGGAGCCGTCGGAGAGCCGCACCCCGGTCCCGGCGGCGGCGACCTGCATCACCGCCTTGGCGTGGTCGGCGGCCGGGTGGTCCATGCTCTGGTGGGCGGCGGCGACCCCGCACGCGGCGCTGTAGTCGAAGGTGCCGTAGTGCAGGCCGGTGGCCCGCCCCTCGGCCGCCGCTATCATCCGGGCGACGGTGGCCCGGCCGTCCGGGCCGAGGATCGCCTGGGTGGTCTCGATCTGGATCTCGAAGCCGAGCCGTCCTTCCGGCAGCCCGGCGCCGCGCTCGAAGTCCGCCAGCAGCCGGACCAGCGCGGTGACCTGCTCGGCGTAGGTCACCTTGGGCAGGGTGAGCACCAGCCCGTCGGGCAGTCCGCCGTGCGCCAGCAAGGTGCCGAGGAACAGCTCCAGGGTGCGGATGCCGCGGTCCCGAACGGCCGCCTCCATGCACTTGATCCGGATGCCGAGGTACGGCGGAGCACTGCCGTCGGCGACCGCGGCGGCGAGCAGTTCGGCGGCCCGGACCGCCGCCGCGTCCTCCTCCGCGTCGGGCCGCGGGCCGTAGCCGTCCTCGAAGTCGATCCGCAGGTCCTCGACCGGCTCGCGCTCCAGCTTGGCCCGGACCCGGCGGTGCACCTCGGCGAGCAGCCCGTCGTCAGCTACGCCGAGCGCGCGGGCGAGCTCGGCGGGGGTGCCGGCGTGGGTGTCGAAGGCCTCCAGGGCCTGTCGGCCCCAGCTCCGCACGGTGTCAGCGGCAAAGGCGTCGGCCGGCACGTAGACGGTGTGGACCGGCTGGCGGGTGCCCGGGTCGCCCGGGAAGCGGTGGGCCAGATCGGCGTCGACCGGCGCCAGCAGCGCGTCCACGGCGGACCGGGCGGCGGCGGAGAATCCCGCCGCGCCCGTCGGCCCGGTAGCACCCGTCTCGACCTGCGACATCCGTCACTCCTCACGCAAGCATGCGCGCGGGGCCCGTGCCAGGCCAGCGCTTCAACAGTTTGTTGATGCGAAGGTAGACGGGCCGGGAACGGGCGTCAATGCCCGCCGGCGGACCGGGCGGCGCAGCCGCGGGCCGGGTCAGTCCCGCCCGGAGGTGGCGTAACGGTCCCGCAGCTCCGGGTAGAGCGCCTCGACGTCCTTGGGGTGGACCGAGCCGTCGGGACGGTTGCCGGCCACGCCGTACTTCTTGGTCAGCCAGGCGGCCAGCCGCTGCGGGTCCGGCTCGTGCTCGAAGGTGTCGATGTAGCTCACCAGCGCCTCGAACGCCTGCTCGGGATCCAGCCGGTACGAGCCCGGGCGCGGCGCGGGGCCGATCGGCCGCTGCCCGCGCTCGGCGAACTCCGGCGCCTCCTCCGCGGCCTCGGCGGAGCCCTGCTCGACGTAGGCCTGCTCGACGTAGGCCTGCTCGGTGTAGGCCTGCTCGGTGTAGCCCTGCTCGACCTGACCCTGCTCGGCGAAGCGGTCCTCCACGAACGGCGGCTCCGCGTACCCGGCCTCGGGCCCGGCGTGGGCGACGGCGGCCTGCTGCTCCGGGGCCTCCGGCTGGTCGGGGTCGGTCGGGCGCGGCGGCTTGAACCACGGCGAGACCTGGCCGGGCACCCGCCCGCCCGGCGCAGCGTCGCTGGGATGCCCGGTGGTCCGCACGGCCCGCTCGGTCCAGACGTTCAGCTCCTCCTCCTGCGGAGCCGGGGGCTGCTGCGCCCCGCCGACCGGCTCCTGGGCGTCGCGCAGCCGCACGGCGGCGAGCTTGGCGAGCACCTCGGCGGGAGCGGGCTCGGGCTGCCCCTGCGGCTCCGCCTCCGGCTCCGGCTCCGGGCGGCCCTGCCCCTGGGGCTGCGGCTGCGGCCGGCTCTGCGCCGGGCCCGGCACCCGCGGCACGGCCTGGGTGGAACGGTCGACCCGGACCGGCTGTTGCTGCTGCCTCGCGGCGACCGGCCCCTCGGCCCCGTCCTGCTCGCGGGCCGCCGCGGCGCCGTTCCCGGCCCGCGCGGGCTGCCCGGCCGGCACCAGGACGGCCGCCGCACGGCTTTCCTGGAGCGCGCGGGCCTCCTGCACCGCCAGGGCCGCCTCGGCCCGGGCCGCCGCCTCGACCTCGCGGGCCTCCTTCTCCTCCCGGGCCACCCGGGCGTCCTCGTCCATCCGGTCGAACACCGACGGGTCCAGCGGCACCCCGTACTTGGCCAGCTTGAGCGGCAGCAGCGCCTGGATCGGCGCCGCGCGGCGCCAGCCGCGGCCGTAGCGGAAGCGCAGCTGGGCCCGGTAGACCAGCCGGTTCTGCTCCAGCCGCACGACCTCGTCGTAGGAGCGCAGCTCCCAGAGCTTCATCCGCCGCCAGAGCCGGAAGGTCGGCACCGGCGAGAGCAGCCAGCGCATCATCCGGACCGACTCCATGTGCCGGTCCGCGGTGATCGCCGCGATCCGGCCCACCGCGTGCCGGGAGGCCTCGACCACGACGACGAACAGCAGCGGGATGACGGCGTGCATGCCCATCCCGAGCGGGTCGCCCCAGGAGGCGGCCGCGTTGAAGGCGATGGTCGCGACGGTCAGCAGCCAGGCGGTCTGCCGAAGCGCCGGGAAGGGTATCCGCAGCCAGGTGAGCACCAGGTCCAGCGAGAGCAGGACCACGATGCCCGCGTCCACGCCGATCGGGAACGCGTAGGAGAAGGCGCCGAAGCCCTTCTGCTCGGCCAGCTCCTTGACCGCGCTGTAGGAGCCGGCGAAGCCGATACCGGAGATGATGCAGGCACCGGCGGCGACCAGACCGAGCAGGCTGCGGTGGGCCTTGGTGAGCGATGGGCGTGCCATTACGTCTATCAACCCCTGGATGTCGGCTGCGGCCGTTCGCTGCCTCGGCTGCCGGTTCCCGCTTGTCGGGGCGCCGGACGGCTGAGCGACCTCCGGGCTCGGCCCACCGGAGTTTACTCGTACACCTGTCCCAGCGTTCCCGCAGCCCGCACCGTCACCGCGACCGGCCGCTGCCGCTCCCCAACGCCCCGCCCCGCGGAGCCGGGGAGCGGGCGCCCGGTCAGGACGGCTGCCCCGCCGTGCCGTTGAGGTAGGCCAGCACGGCCATGACCCGGCGGTTCGCATCCTCGGCCGGGGCGAGTTCGAGCTTGGTGAAGATATTGGCGATGTGCTTGGCCACCGCACCGTCGCTCACCGACAGCCGGGCGGCGATCGCCGAGTTCGAACACCCCTCCGCCATCAGCTCCAGCACCTCCCGCTCGCGCGGCGACAGCCGCTGCAACGGTCCGGAACGACGCGAGGTGCTCTGCATCAGCTTGGCGATGACGTCCGGGTCCATCGCCGTACCGCCGGCCGCCACCCGGCGAACCGCGTCGATGAACTGGTCGGCGTTGAAGACCCGGTCCTTCAGCAGGTACCCGATCCCGCCCGTGCCGTCCGCCAGCAACTCCCGCGCGTAGAGCTGCTGAACGTGCTGCGACAGCACCAGCACCGGCAGGCCCGGAATCTCCCGGCGGGCCTTGAGCGCCGCCTGGAGGCCCTCGTCGGTCAGGGTCGGCGGCAGCCGGACGTCGACCACCGCGACGTCCGGACGGTGCGTCAGCAGCGCCTCCTGCAGCTCCGGACCGGTCTCGACCGCTGCGGCGATCGTGAAGCCGTGCGCCTCCAGCAGCCTGATCAGACCTTCTCGAAGGAGGTAAAGGTCCTCGGCGAGGACAACTCGCACGGCAGCTCCAGGGTGATGGTGGTCGGACCGCCCGACGTACTGTCGATGGCCAGGACACCGTCGAAGGTACCCAATCGCCGCTCGATCCCCCGCAGCCCGGTCCCCCTGGTGGGATCCGCGACCCCGACCCCGTCGTCCGTCACCGTCACCCGCAGCCGGCCGGCCCGGTACAGGATGTCCACCCACACCTGCTCCGCGCCCGAGTGCTTGGCCGCGTTGGCCAACAGCTCGCAGATGCTGAAGTACGCCGTGGCCTCCACCGGCGCCGCCGGGCGGTCCGGCAGACTCACGCACACCTCGGTCGGCAGCGCGCAGTCCAGCGCGAGCGCACGGACCGCGTCACCCAGGCCCCGCTCCGCCAGCACCGGCGGGTGGATGCCCCGGACCAGGTCGCGCAGCTCCTGGAGCGCCCGCGCCGAGGACTGCCGGGCCTCGGACAGGAGTTCGCGCGCCGCCACCGGATCGGTCTCCATCAGGTGCTCGATCGTGCCCAGCGTCATCCCGATCGCGACCAGCCGCGCCTGGGCGCCGTCGTGCAGGTCCCGCTCGATCCGCCGCAGCTCCGCCGCCTGGTCCCCGACCGCTTCGGCCCGGGTCTCGGTCAGCTCCGCCACCCGCCGGGTCAGCTGGGCGTGCGAGGTCCGACCGTCCTTGTCCAGCACCCTGCGGGCCACCTCCGCGTACCCGCGCACCGCGTACGGGGCCAGCAGCGTGCCCAGAGCGAGCATCCCGAGCCCGAGCAGGGTCGCGAGGAACACGGTCGGGGCACCGCTCGAACCCACCGGCCCGTAGCCACGCACCGCGACGACCACGAACGCCGCCCCACCGCCCAGGACTCCCAGCACCACGAGTCCCAACGCAAGCGCCAGCAGCGGGCTGACCAGCAGCCAGAGCATCTCGCGCCGCGTCACGGCGTCCCTCACCGCCCAGTGCAGCAGCTGCGCGAGCCGGGCGACGTTGTGGGACCGGTGGTAGGAGTAACCCGTCCACCAGTGACCGCGGGCGTCCGCCTCCAGCGGCGGCCTGGGGGTGTACAACGCCGGCAGCCTGGTGCCGTACCAGCGGTTGAGCTGCCCCCGGGTCCGGGTCGCGGTCGGCCGCACGAACAGCCCGGCCAGCGTCAGGGCCGCGCCCACAGCAGCGATCAGCGCGACGAACACCGCCGGGTAGTAGCCGTCGAGCAGCCATGCGGCCGTCGCGCCGGCGAAGAAGGCCCCGAACACGGGCACCACCACGATCGGCACCGCACCGAGCACCAGCAGGGACAACCGGGCCAGCCCGCGGCCGCCCGCAGCGAGGGCCGCCTCGGTCTGGGCGCGCACGGCACCGCCCCCGCTGATCCGACTCTCTGTTGCCACGCCAACTCCTGATTGCTGATGCCGATGCCGCAGACCGGCCCCGATCCTCCTCATCCAGTGTCCCCGGCCCCAGGGCCGTCGGCACTGGCCGTCCCACCCGAATTCAGGGTGGTCCTAGGTCCACCCCGCGCGGGCCCCTGCCCCAACAGGGCCGAATCCCCCGAGCACCGGACGCAGCAATACGGGCAGCAATTCACGCACAACGCAAAGAACCCCCGCCGGTTTCCCGACGGGGGTTCTTCACAATGATTGTTCGGCGGCGTCCTACTCTCCC
>NZ_JZWY01000992.1:0-5052 GCF_000966955.1 Streptomyces sp. NRRL S-495 | reverse complement strand
CGAGCGGGACCCGTACCGCGTCCAGCAGCACATCGTCGCTGCGGCTGGCCCGCAGGCCGAGGTGGTCCCAGGTCGGCTCGACGGTGATGCCGGGCAGGTCGCCGCGGACCAGGAACGAGCCGACCCGGGGCTCGGGTTCGTCGGTGCGGGCCCACACCAGCAGCCAGCGCAGCGCGGGCGCGCCGGTGGAGAAGATCTTGCGCCCGGTCAGTTCCCACTCGTCGCCGCGCCGTTCGGCCACGGTCGCCGGCAGCCCGCCGCGCACGGGGGTGCCGAGCTCCGGCTCCACCCGGACGTGGTTGACCAGGGTGGGACGCTCGGCCGACTCGGCGAGCAGCTGCGCCAGCGGACCGTCCGGCCAGTGGGCCTCGCGCGCCTCGGCGGCGTGGACGAACAGGGTCATCGCGGTGACCAGGGCGACCGCCGGGTCGCCCGCGCCGAGTGCGTGCAGGATCCGGACGGTGTCGGCGAGACCGTGGCCGGGGCCGCCGTGCCGTTCGGCGACGGTCGCGGTGAGCAGACCGGCCCGGTGGACGAGCGCGATGCCCTCGGTGGGAAAGGTGGCGTCCCGGTCGTGCTCGGCGGCCCGCTCCGCGAGGGCGGCGGTCAGGGCGGGGAGTCCGTCGAGGTCGGGCGGCGGGGGTGCCGGTCGGGCGAGGGCGGCCGGTGCGGGTGCCGGGGTCATCGGGGCTGCTCCGAAGGAGTGGTGGTGGCGTCGGGGACGGGGGTGCGGACGGCGTCACCCGGGTGGAGCCGGGCCCGCCAGCCCGGGCTGTGGTGGCAGGCAGCGGCGTGCGCCTCCTGACCAGTGGTGGAGACCCCGGTGACCGGGCCGAGTTCCGGCACCGCCGCGCAGGCCGCGTCCGCGAACGGGCACCGGTGCGCGAATCCGCAACCCCCACCCGGGACGGCGGCCCCGGCGGGCGCCCGCAGGAGCCGCAGCGCGGTCCGCCGGGCGGGATCCGGGCCCGGCGCCGAGGCGGCCAGCAGCGCGCTGTACGGGTGCAGCGGCCGGTCCAGGACCGCCTCCGCCGGGCCCTGCTCGACGATCCGGCCCCGGTAGAGCACGGCGATCCGGTCGGCGATCCCGGCCAGCGAGTCGAGATCGTGCGAGATCACCACGACGGCCAGGTCCAGTTCGCGGCGGAGCCGGTCCAGCAGGCGCAGCACGTGGTTGCGGTTGGAGGCGTCCAGGGCGCTGGCCGGTTCGTCGGCCAGCAGCAGCCGGGGCCGTCCGACGATCGCCCGGGCCAGGGCGACCCGCTGACGCTGGCCGCCCGACAGCGCGCCGGGGGTGCGGGCGGCGAGCGCGGCGTCCAGGCCGACCCGGTCGAGCGCCTCCCGCACCCTCGGCCCGCGCTCGGCGCGGGGGACGCCGGCCACGGCGAGCGGTTCGCCGACGAGCCGGGCCACCGTCAGATCGGGGTCGAGGGAACGCAGCGGGTCCTGGAACATGTACTGGACGGTCCCGGCCCGCCGCGCCGTCCGCAGGGCCCGGCCGCGCAGGGTGGTGCGGTCGGCGCCGTCCACCGTGATCCGGCCGGCGGTGACGGGGGCGAGCCCGGCCACGGCCCGGGCGAGCGTGGTCTTCCCGGAGCCGGTCTCGCCGATGAGGCCCAGGATCTCTCCGGAGCGTGCCTCCAGGTCGACCCCGCCGAGCACAGGGGTGCGGCCGTAGCGGACCTCCAGTCGCTCGATTCGCAGGGCGGGGGATCCGGTGACAGGGCGTCGGCCCGTCCGTGATCGACGAGGCGATGGCGGTGATGCTCACGCCGGGACCTCCGTTCGTTCCGTGACGTCCGTCGGTTCGCGGACGCCGCTGAGGGTCAGTTCGGCGCTGCGCAGGCAGCGCGCGGCCCGGCGGCCGGTTCCGGGGGCGGGCGTGACCGGGACGGGCGTGAGCGGGACGGCCTGCTCGGTGCAGGCGGTGGTGGCGTACTCGCAGCGGGGGGCGAAGCGGCAGCCGGCTCCGGCGGGGCCGGGNCTCGGGCGGTGCCGGGCTCGGGCGGCCGGCCGGGGATGACGGCGAGCTCCCGGCGGTCGCGGCGCCCCAGGGCGGCGACCCGCAGCAGCGCCTCGGTGTACGGGTGGGCCGGGGCGGCGACCACCTCGGCGGTGGGGCCCTCCTCGACGACCTCGCCCGCGTAGAGCACGAGGACCCGGTCGCACACCTCGGCGACCACCGCCAGATCGTGGCTGACCAGCAGCAGGGCCAGCCCGTGCCGGTCGCGCAGGACGCCCAGCAGGTCCAGCACCTCGGCCTGGACGACGGTGTCCAGCGCGGTGGTGGCCTCGTCGGCGACCAGCAGCTGCGGGTCGCCGGAGATCGCGACCGCGATCAGGACCCGTTGGAGCATGCCGCCGGAGAGTTCGTGCGGGTAGCTGTCGTGGACCCGCTCCGGGTCGTGCAGACCGACGGCCTCGAAGAGTTCCACCGCCCGCCGGCGGGCCTGGGCGCGGGTGAGTCCGCGTCGGCGCAGCGGTTCGCTGAGCTGGCGCCCGACGGTGAGGGTGGGGTTGAGGTACGAGCCCGGGTCCTGGAAGACGGCGCCGATCCGGGTGCCGCGCACCTGCTGCCACTGGCGGTCGGTGAGGCTGACGAGATCCGCGTCGGCGAGATCTGTGTCGGCGCTCCCGGTGCCGCCGTCCGCCGTGCCGCCGAGGACGATCCGCCCGGCGGACACGGCGACCCCGGGTGACGGCAGGCCGAGCACCGAGCGGCAGGTGAGCGTCTTGCCGCTGCCGGACTCGCCGACCAGCCCGACGGCCTCGCCGGGGAGGAGGTCGAAGGAGACGTCGCGGACAGCCTCGGTGCGGCCGTGGCCGACGGTCACGTGCAGCCCCTCGACCCGCAGGGTGGCGGTGTGAGCGGTACGAGCGGAACGGCCGAGCTCGGGCTCAGGCGGGGTGGGGGACATGGTCGTGCTCCTTCCGGTCCGGCGTGGACGGGGCGCCCGGCACGGACGGGGCGCCTGGCACGGGCGGGGCCGGCTCGGGCGAGTCCGCGCCCGACGCGGCACGCCTCCTGGCGACCCGGTGGGTACGGGCGGTGGCCGGGGCGCCGGTCCGATCGGTGTCGGCGAGGACGTCCGCCAGCAGGTTCAGCGCCCCGACGGTGAGCATGATCAGCACGGCGGGCGGGAGCGGCGCCCACGGCTGCTGGGCCAGGAAGCCGAGGTCGCTGGCGAGCATGCCGCCCCAGGTCGGGGCCGGTGGCTGCACGCCGATCCCGAGGAAGGTGAGGGAGGCGACCGTGAGCAGACCGGTGGTCAGCGCGTGCGCGGTGGTGACGGCGACGGTCGGCAGGACCTTGCGCCAGGTGTGCACCCGCAGGATCCAGAACCGGGAGGCGCCCATCAGCTCGGCGGCCTCGACGTACTGGGCGCGGTCCAGTCCGAGCGCGGCGGCCCGGGTGACGCGGAAGAACAGCGGTGCGAGCAGAACGCCGAGCGCCAGCATCGCCTGGTGCAGCCCGTTGCCGAGCAGGCCGACGGCGGCGATCGCGAAGAGCGTGAACGGCAGCGTCATCAGGGAGTCCACGGCGCGCAGGGCCAGCCAGGACCCGGCCGAGCCGAACCGCACCGACAGCAGCCCGGGGACGACCCCGAGCAGGGCGGCGACGGCCACCGCCTCGACGGCGGCGAGCACGGAGAGCCCGGTGCCGGCCAGCAACCGGCTCAGCACGTCGCGGCCCAGGTAGTCGGTGCCCAGCAGGTGGTCCGCCGAGGGTCCGCCCAGGATGTGGGCGGTGTCCTGGGCGAGCGGGTCGGCCGGGGCGATCCGTCCGCCGAACAGCGCCAGCAGCAGGACGAGGGCCAGGACGGCCAGCGCGGCGCGGGCGACGGGCACCCGCAGGGAGGCGCGCAGCGCGTTCACCGGGTTCCTCCCACTGCCGCTGCCGCCCCCGTCGCCTTTCCCACGCGCCCCTCCGGCCTCGGCCGAGGACCGCGCCGGGCCGCCGGGTTGAGGGCGAAGAGCACGGCGTCGACGGCCAGATTCGCCACCAGCACCACCGCGACGGTGACCAGCAGGGTGCCCTGGATCACCGGCACGTCGTGCTGCTCGGCCGCGCGGAGGGAGAGTTGGGCGATCCCCGGCAGGTTGAAGATCCGCTCGGTGACCACGGCGCCGCCGATCAGCACCGGCACGCTCATGCCGAGCACGGTGAAGGCCGGACCGGCCGCGTTGCGCAGCGCGTGGCCGAACAGCACCCGGCGGCCCGAGAGTCCGCGCATCAGGGCGCCGGTCGCGTAGTTCCGGCGCAGCTCCGCGACCAGCGAGGTCCGCAGCTGGCGCGCGATGCCGGCGGCGGCGTCCAGGCTGAGGGCCAGGGCCGGCAGCAGGGCGAACCGCAGCCACTGGCCCGGCTGTTGGGAGAACGGCACGTACCCGCCGGAGGGCAGCAGCCGCAGCTTGACGGCGACCAGGGTGATCAGTCCGATCGCGATCACGAAGGCGGGCAGGGTGCCGAGCAGGGTGCAGGCGGCGGTCACCGCGCGGTCCAGCCGGCCGCCGTTGCTCAGCGCCGCCGCGACACCGGCCGAGCCGCCCAGCAGGACGGCCAGCAGCAGGGCGAGGCCGGCGATGGAGAGGTCGACCGGGAGTGCGGTGGCGATCGAGTCGGCGACCGGCACGGTGGTGAACCAGGAGGTCCCGAGGTCGCCGCCCGCCGCGTCGAACAGCCAGTCGCCGTACTGCACGGCCAGCGGCCGGTCCAGGCCGAACTCGTGGTCCAGCCGGGCGATGTCGGCCGCGGTGGCGGTCTCGCCGAGGACGGCGGCGGCCGGGTTGGCGTCCGAGACGGCGCCGAGGCCGAAGGTGAGCAGGGAGGAGAGCAGGAAGACGGTGACGGTGCTCCCGAGCACCCGCCCCAGTGGGCGCGGGGCGCGCGCCGCCCGGCGGGCGAGGGGCCCCGCGCGCCAGGCGCCCGCGCGGGGCAGGACGGCGCTCATGACGCGGTCACCCCGTCGAACCGCTGCACCGCTGTGAAGGCCGGGATCGGCGAGACGGACTTCCGCCGGGCCAGCAGCCGGGGGACGCTGTAGAGGAAGG
>NZ_JZWY01000991.1:0-5629 GCF_000966955.1 Streptomyces sp. NRRL S-495 | reverse complement strand
GGGACGCTGTAGAGGAAGGTGTTGGGCATCGTGCGCACCGCGAGCGCGGTCGCCGCCCGGAGGACCTTCGGGTACTCCGGCGAGTCCAGCGGGGTGCGCGAGACCTGCTCGACGGCGGCGGCCAGCTCCGGCGGGGTGCGCCGGCCCGGGTTCATCAGGCCCTGCTCGCCGAACAGCACCTGGAAGGCCTGCGCGGCGGAGTCGCGGCCCGCGAACTGGTCGGTGAACAGGGCCTTGGCGTGCTGGATGTAGACGATCTGGGTGGCCTGCGCCGCCGGGACCACGTCGATGGTGGCCCGGATGCCGACCTCCTTCAGCTGCGCCTGGAGCTGCTCGGGCAGTCCCTGCGCGGCCGTGGTGGTCAGGGTGAGGTCGACGCCGTCGGGGTGGCCGGCCTCGGTGAGCAGCGCGCGCGCCTTGGCCGGGTCGTACCGGTAGAGGTCGGCCGAGGCGGGGTCGTAACCGACGTAACCCTTGGGGAACGGCTGGTGGTTGACCTCGCCGTAGCCGAACAGCTGGGTCTTGAGCAGGGCCTCCCGGTCGATCGCGAACTTGAGCGCCTCGACCACCTTGGGGTTGTCGAACGGCGCCTTCTCGACGTTGACGTCCAGCACCGCCACCACCAGGGACGGGATCACCTGGACCTCCAGGCCCGCCGCCTTCGCCGCAGCCACCTGGCTGCCCGGGATCTGGGCCACGTCGAACTGTCCGGACTGGAGCCCGGCGACCACGGTGGCGGCGTCCGGCAGCGGATGGACCTCGAAGTTCTCCAGCTTGATCGCGGTCGCGTCCCAGTAGGCGGGGTTGCGCCGCAGCACGGCCTTGGCGTTCTGGGTGTAGGAGGTGAGGGTGAACGGCCCGGCGCCCGCCGGGCGGGTGGCCAGCCCGGCGGCGTCCGACTCGAAGGCCTTCGGGTTGACGATCATGCCGGTCGGGTTGACGATCATGCCGGTCTTGCCGGCCAGCAGGTTGGGGATCTGGTAGTCGGGCCGGGAGAGTTCGAGCAGCACGGTCTGCGGGTCGGGTGCGGACACCTCGCGGACACTGGTGAGCTGCGGGGCGACCAGGGACTTGGCCTCGGTGCGCCCGCGGTCCAGGCTCTTCTTGACGGCCGCGGCGTCCAGCGGGGTGCCGTCGGAGAACGTCAGTCCGGGGCGCAGGGTGAAGGTGACCGAGGTGCCGTCGGCGCCGAACTTCCAGGCCGAGGCCAAAGCCGGTACGGCGGTGCCCTGTTCGTCGAGCTTGGTGAGGCCCGCGTAGACCAGCGACAGGGAGTGGACGTCCCAGCCCGCCGAGGAGAACACCGGATCCCACGAAGTCGGCAGCGCCCAGCCCCACTTGAGGGTTCCGCCGGTGGCGGACCCGCCCGTCCCGGCCTGCCCGGGGTCGCCGCACGCGGCGAGGGCGAACGAGGCGCCGAGGCCCAGGCCGAGGCCGAGCAGGGAGCGTCTGCCGAGCAGTGGGCGGTCGTTGGAGGAGCTGGTCATGACGGTCGGTCACCTTTCGGAGGGTGCGCGGCAGTTCCGGCTTCGGGCGCGGGCAAGGACGCGGGCAAGGGCACGGAGCGCGGGATCGGGGCAGGACGGTGGGCGGAGCAACGGCGCGGGGAGGCGGGGCCGGGAGAGCGCGCGACGGTCGGCGCGGACGGGCCCGACGGGCGGTGCCGAGGGCCGGGAGACGCGTGGGAGGCACAGGGGGTGGCGGTCGGCCGGGGGAGGGGTCGGGAGGCCGGGAACGCCCGGGCGGGCCGGGGCGAGGCGGCGTCGTGGCCGCCAGGTCCGGACGCGGTCAACAACAGTGGGTGCTGCTGGTGCGTCGGTGACTCGTCCAGCGGCGCACCGGGAGGGGGTGCGTGGAGGTCATGGACTCATCCTGGCCAGGTCAGCGGCCTGCTGTCAATGGACACCAAAAGGTGTCCCTTTGCTTCGGCGGCTGCCGCAACACGCCCTCAATGTGCCGTTCACGCGGCACCTTTGCGACGTCCACGGAGCGCCGTTGTACCGGCGGGATCCGGCCGGTGCGCCGAGCGCGGGGCGGCGCCGTGTGACGTCTTCGTCCCGTTGGGAGGCACGGGTCCTCAGCCGCCGGCGGGGGAGCGGTGGGCCGCCACGACGGCCGGGCCGGAGCGCTCCTGCGGGTGGAGGACGACGTCCCCGTTCGCGGTCGGCACCCGCCGGGCACCGGGCGGCAGCCCTCCGGTCGTTCCGGCCAGCTCGGGACCGGTGAGGCTCCGGTACCGCTCCAACAGCTCCTCGGCGGTGGGAACGCGGTCCGCCGGCGGCAGCGGCGCGGAGGAGACGGCGGCCAGCGCGCTCCGGTACTCGTCCGCGCTCCGCCACCCCGGCACCACCCGGCTCCCGCCCGGCCCGGTGAACACCACGGTCGGCAGCGCGTACCGGTGGCCGCCGTCATCGGTCTCCTTCGCCGCCCCCGGGTGGGGTCCGTCCCCGCGCAGCCCGATCACCTCCGGCAGCGGCCGCCGGGCCTCGGCGCGGTCGCGGCGCACCCGTTCGCGGACGGCCGCGGAGGCCAGATCGGTCCGCAGCCGCGGCTCGTCGAGGCCGGGCACCCCGGCCACAGCCGCGAGCACGCGCTCGGGGGTGTCGGCGGGCTCGCCCAGGACGAACACGCTCTCCCGCAGCCGGCGCAGCACCCGGTCGGCGACCAGCGGGCCCTGCGCCTCGGCGGCGGCCGCCGCCAGCGAGGACGGCCAGCTGCTCGCCGCCACCCAGCCCAGCCGGGCGGCCCGCGGCGCGCCCGCGTGGTCGGTGATCCGCTCGACGTACCCGGAGTACCAGGCCGTCTCGGCGGCCGGGTCCGGCGCGGGCTCCTCGTCCTCGTCGAACAGGACCCCGAAGACCCTCCGGTGCCGGCAGAAGCCCTCCGTCTCGCGCAGCAGCGCCCGCATCCTCGGCTCGGCGGCCCAGGACCACGGGCACATCGGGTCGGTGTACTCCACGACCTCGACCGCACTGGCCCCGCCCCCGCCCCCGGCCTCGGCTGGGGCTTCGTCCCCGTCCCCGCTCACGCGGTCGCCACCCGGTCGCCGGAGCGCACCAGTTGGGCCACCGTCGTACCCGAGAGGATCTCCGCGGCACGCTCCTCGACGCTGCGCCAGACCGACGGCAGGCCGTGCGCGGGGCCCGGGTAGTCGAGTCCGGCCAGCGGCTCGCCGCGCAGCGTGATCACCTCGCCGTCCACCGCGCGCACCACGTCCAGCAGGGTGATCTCCTCGGCCGTCCGGCCGAGCCAGTAGCCGCCCTCGCAGCCGCGCTGGCTGCGGACCAGCCCGGCTCGCCGCAGTTCGCCCACCACGGACTTGAGGAACCGGAACGGGATGCCCTGGGAGGCGGCGATGGCCTCGCAGGTGAGTGGGCGCGACGTGTCGCAGGCGAGCTCGACCAGAGCCCGGGCGGCGTAGTCGGCCTTGGCGGATATGTGCATGCACCCGAGTATCCCCCCGGCGGAGCGATGCTCAAGTCCCTTGTCCGCCACGGGCGGGACCGGCGGGCGGGAAAAGACACCTCTTGACATCCTTTTGCCGCCGGGCCTAGCGTCCGGTGACACCCCGGGGCGTCGGGCGCGGCCGGGGGAGGCCGGGGGAGGCACCGGGATACGCCGCCCCTACCGCTACTGCCCTACTGCCCGCCCGACCCAGGAGCACCATGTCCGCCGAATCCCACTCCCACCCGCACACCCCTTCACCCGCCGGTGAGGGGGCGGCCGTCGTCACGGAGGCGGGCACCGGCTTCCACCCGCACCTGCACGGCACGGACGCTCCCGCCGGCACCGCCCTGCGGGCCCGGCTGCACCACATCCGCGCCGGTGAACTCGACGACGGCACCGCCCAGACCGGCGGGATGCGGCGCTTCGCCGCGATCAGCGGACGGACGGTCGGCTCGGAGAAGCTCTGGATGGGACAGACCCACGTCGCCCCCGCGACCGCCTCCTCCGACCACCACCACGGCGAGTCCGAGACCGCGATCCACGTGGTCAGCGGGCACCCCGAGTTCGTCTTCGTCGACGACTCGTCCGGCACGCCGGAGGAGGTCCGCCTGCGTACGGGTCCGGGCGACTACATCTTCGTCCCGCCGTTCGTCCCGCACCGCGAGGAGAACCCGGACCCGGACGAGGAGGCGGTGGTCGTCATCGCCCGCAGCACCCAGGAAGCCGTCGTGGTCAACCTCCCCGGCCTCTACGCCCTCGGCGACGGCGGCTGACCCCGCACCTGCCTCTGTTCCTCAGCGGCCTGCGGGCCGGTCCGCCCAGACCCGGGCCAGACAGCGCCGCTCTCCCGGACCGGCGGGATCGTCGAACCCGGTCCGCCCGTGCAGGACGGCCGTGTTGTCCAGGAGCAGCAGATCGCCCCGGCGCAACGGCACGCGCAGGACCATCCCGGGGTCGGTGAGCACCCCGTGGAGGGTGTCCAGCGCCGCCTGCCGGCCCGGTGGGAACGGCCGGCCGGTCTCCTGCTGGCCGCGCTCGATCCAGTAGCGGTTGTACTGGACGTGCAGGCCGTGGCGGCGCTGCTGGAACACGGGGGAGATGCGGTCGAAGTCCGGTCCGCGCCCGAAGTGGAAGTCCTGGTACAGGTGCTGCAGCGCGGACGGGTCCTGCTCCGCGAGACGGTCGTGGACGGCGCGGGCGCTGACGAGCAGCGACTCACCACCGGCCCGGGCCGGGCGGATGCACAACAGTCCCAGCAGCCACGGCGACTCGGGACGGTGCGACCGGTCGGTGTGCGGGTCGAGCGTCCTGGCGTCCCCTTCCCGCTCCGTGGCACGGTCGGCGGCGGAGCGGTGGACCGCAGGCGCGGTCTCGGCGGTGAGCAGGTCGTCCGCCGCCGGGCCCGCCGGAAGCGGCAGCACCGTGCCGAGCCGCGCGGCGAAGCTCCGGCACAGCTCGGCGCACTCCGCATCGCCGAGCCCGTCCAGCTCCAGGCCGCGCACCAGGGCCAGACCCGGGCCGTGGCGCAGGCCGTGGGCGACGCGGGCGACCGGATCGGCGGCGTCCTGCGGTCCGCCCGGCGGGCTCGGCGACCAGGGAACGACCCAGTCCTGCTCGTCCAGGGTGTCGGGGGTCCAGGCCCGGGGCCCCGGCCCTTCGGCACGTCCCGTCATCAGTGCTCCCCTTCCCTGCCGGGTGGCGCGCGGTCCGAGCGGAGTGCCGTCCGGACAGCCACATCCACCAGCCGTACGAGCGGGAGTCCCGAGAACTTCTTCCCCGCCCCCCGGGACGAAAACCCGCCCCGACGGCCACCGGCCGGTCGTCGCGGACCACGTAAGGGATCTTGAGACCACGAGCAGTCCATGGCAGGCTCGTGCCGCATGATCGATGAATTCGCGAAGGACAACCTGCACGGGAGACTGCGGCGGGACCGCGAGGCGCTGCTCTGGAAACTCGACGGCCTGTCCGAGTACGACGCCCGCCGACCTCTGACAGCGACCGGGACCAACCTCCTCGGCCTGGTCAAACACATGGCCACCGTCGAGGCCAGGTACTTCGGCGAGGTCTTCGAACGCCCTTCCCCGGAACCGCTGCCCCGGTGGCAGGACTACGACGGCAGCGATCTGTGGGCGACCGAGGACGAGACGCGCGATCAGATCATCGGGTTCTGTCGGCGCACCTG